>JAFTMU010000247.1 GCA_017452215.1 Clostridia bacterium | reverse complement strand
GACGTTGCCCTTGGCATTGCCAACATGGTTGCAGAGACCATTGCGATGCTCTCGATTTTTGCCGCCCGTGCATACGCCGTACAGGACATCGTTTTGATTGGAAATCTGACCACCATCACGCCCATCCGTCGGGTGTTTGAAGCACTCGGCGACAGCTTTGGGGTACGCTTTATCATTCCCGAAAACGCTCAGTTCGGTACTGTCATCGGGGCGGCACTGAACGAGGGATAATTTAATGTTGGAGAGGCAGAACGCAAAAGCGTTCTGCCTCAAGCTTGTGTGAAGGGTATTATTGAAACGAGTGTTCGTCGAATTGCAAAAGCTCCTTAGTCGCTTTTTCTTTTGGCATTGTAGGCGCAAAAGAAAAAGCTATCAAAAAGAAAAACGCCGAAGATATTTCGCTCTCTGCGGAGAGCGAGAGGGGCTCTGCCCCCCGCCCCGCAAGCTTTTGAAAAAGCTTGACCAAAACTTTTTGTCAAAATGACATTGCTGACTCCTTTGTCAGCAATCAAAGGCAGACCGCAAAAGCGTTCTGCCTCTCCATTAATATTCAAAACAGAATCTCGGTCAGGCGTTGCATTTCCTTCGGCATTGGGGCGCTCAAATGAAGCATCTCGCCGGTTCTCGGGTGAGTGAAGTGCAGTTCCCCCGCATGGAGGCACTGTCCCTGTATTAAGGAACGGTGATGGGCTTCAAATTTCGTGTTTCCTCCTCCGTAAACGGGGTCTCCCAACAACGGGTGCCCAAGATATGCCATGTGTACACGGATCTGGTGTGTCCTTCCCGTTTCCAATTCGCAGCGCAGGAGCGTAAAGCTCTGTCCGTCGGCGTCGCCTCTTGCCTTGACCGACCAATGGGTGACTGCCTCACGTGAGCGCATATCACTGTTGCGGATCACTGCCATTTTTTTGCGGTCCACGGGGTGGCGCCCGATGGGAGCGGAAACGGTGCCGTGCTCCTCACGGAAATTTCCGATGGCAATGGCGGCATAGATACGATTGATGTGATGTCCCTTGAGCTGCTCGGAGAGAGCAAGGTGGGTCTCGTCGTTTTTTGCCACCACCAAAAGTCCCCCGGTATCCTTATCGATGCGGTGGACGATGCCCGGGCGGATCACACCGCCAATACCCGATAGCGTTCCCTTGCAGTGATGCAAAAGCGCATTGACCAACGTTCCCGACGGATTGCCTGCGGCGGGATGCACTACCATGCCCACGGGCTTATTGACTACGATCAGATCGTCATCCTCATAAACGATATCCAAAGGGATGTCCTCGGGAAGTGCCTCCATCGGCTCGGGCTCGGGCAGGACAATACAAACACAGTCGCCCATGGAAAGCTTTTGCTTCTTTTCGGCTGTTTTCCCGTTGACCGTGATGCTCCCCTCCTCGATCAGCCGTACCGCCGCAGAGCGGGTCAGCTCTGTCTTTTCGGAGACAAAGGCATCCAAGCGCTTGCCCGTGTCACACGCCTCTAAAAAGAGGACGATGGGAGCGCTTTCAAAGAGAGGATTCGTGTTCATCGGTGTGCTCCTCGGTGTTCTCGGTTGTGGGCTTTTTGTTTTTTTTCATATCCTTATAGATATCCATCAGTAGATAGACAATCACGATGCCTGCGCCCACGCAAACGAAGGAATCCGCCACGTTGAAAACGGCAAAGTGGATGAGTCGGAAATCAAGAAAATCCACCACGTATCCAAGAGAGATGCGGTCGATCATATTGCCGATGCCGCCGCCCACGATCATGGAG
>JAFTMU010000246.1 GCA_017452215.1 Clostridia bacterium | reverse complement strand
TTGGCGGGAGAATGCCGTGCGGTCTCCAATTTGGAGCAACGCATCAAGGAGGCGGCAAGGCTTGGGTTCAAGCACGCTATTGTTCCCTACCGTAATTTGGAAAAGCGAAAGATTGAAGCCGACGGGATCAATGTGATTCCCATTCGGGGCATTTACGAAGTGCTGAATATGATGAAGGCACAGGAATAAAAACAAAAGGTGAGCTCGGGTGCGTGTTTGCACTCGTCTCACCTTTTTATTTACCGCACGGTGCGGGAATACTCTGACGGGGAAAACCCCGTGATCTTTTTGAACTGTCTTGAAAAATAATGGAGAGATTCAAAGCCCAATGCCTCGGCGACCTCGGTAAAGTTCATGCTTCCCTCCTTGATCAACCGCTTTGCCTCCTCGATCTTAAGGTCGATCAAAAAGGCGATGGGACCCTTTCCCGCCTTTTCTCGGAACAACAGCTTTAATTTGGAAATACTCATGGAACAGCTGCTTGCGATCTCGTCAAGTGTAAAATTTTTGGAAAGATCCGCTCGTAATAGCTCTGTGACCTCAAAAAACTCACGGTCCCACCGTGCGCTTTTTTTATTTTCCTCCTTTTCAGTCCAAACGTTAGTTTGCAGCAAATCCACCAACAAAAATTCGATCTGCTTTTTGAGCCGCCAGAAGGTGTGCTTTTCTACTCCTTGCTTTGGGAGCATTCCGCCAATAAAGTCCCCTGCTTCCCGTTTGCAAAAGCATTCGCTTCCCTCCTCGATGATGGAAAGCACCGTTTTTCGTTGATACTCCGTCAAGGTAAAGACCCGACTGTATAATAAAGGAAGAATGTCGGAATCGATCTCCAGACTCAAAATGCCCGCCTTGGCATTGTCAAGAGACTTGGCTCTGTGGGGAGAATTGGGTGGGTAGATAAGCAGCTGCCCCTCCGTGAGCGGGTATTCCTTTTCATCAAGAATGACGGTATGCTCCCCCTTTTCTATATAGATGATCTCCGGGAATGGGTGCACGTCCTCCACAATGGTATAAGAGGGAGAAAAAACGTGCTTCATCAATACGATGATCCCCGTAACGGCAAGGGCATCCGGAATCGCTATGCTTTCATAAGGCAGCAATTTCTCTTCCTCCTTTCCAAATTTAACCCGATCGTGCAAACTTTTTGTCAAATTTGACAAAGACAACCCGATTTTTTTATGCTACAATAATCATGTCGGCAGGCATAAATCCTGCACTGTAATCATTATAAACAACCCAAAAGAAAAAGTCAAGTCAAATTCAAAAATTTGTGATTGCCCAAGCGGCAGAAAGGAACAAAAAAATGAAAAAGATCAGATTGGGCCTTGTTGGATGCGGTAAAATGATGGCCGCTCACGTTTCCGGAATCAAGCTGGTAGACACCGTTGAGATCGTTGCTGTTTGCGATACTCTCATTGAAAACGCAAAGGAATTTGCAACCGAGTTTGGCGGCAACCCCAAGATCTACACCAACTACCGTGACATGGTGGACGACATCGACGCTATTATGATCGCTCTGCCTCACGATCTGCACTTTGAATGCGGCATGTTCTTCGCTCAGCACGACAAGCACGTCCTGATGGAAAAGCCCTTGTGCAACACTGAGGAGGAGTGCATCAAGCTGATCGAGGAATGCGAAAAGCGCAATCTGAAGCTGATGTGCGCATATCCCGTTCCCTACAAGCCCGGGGTTGTAAAGCTCAAGGAGCTGATCGATTCGGGTGAGTATGGTCAGATCATGCAAATGTCGGTTTGGACCGAGCAATTAACGGGTGCGAGCGTTGGATACGACGATGAGCTCAATCG
>JAFTMU010000245.1 GCA_017452215.1 Clostridia bacterium | reverse complement strand
AGCATATACCAAGGGGGAAGCCTCTTCGAACCCGCAATACGTTGTTGACGACTTCTGGGCAGAGGAATCTGACGTGGACACCTTGTCCCGTTCCGTATACAAAAGAACCAGAAAAATTCAAGATACGTATCACTGCATCATCGTTAATAAGCCCTCCTCTTTGAATGACACCTATTACGAGATGTATAGTTTTTTCAACAATAATGAAAAATATGAGGTTGCAATTCTTGGTGCTTACGATCTTGCGAATTGCGCCGCCTCGGGATTTTTGCGTGATATGAATACGGTCACCGTTGAGGGCTTTGATCTTACCAATGAGGCGTACGATGCTAATTCCGTTGACCAGCTTCTTATGAAAAATAAACTGTACTACGTCAGCGGTGCAATGAACAACTCCACCATAGACAACGCCCCCGTCAACGTTTTCAACGTTTCCCTGTTCAAGGAAAACAAGGAGAAGCTCGTCGAGGAATTCGGCGAGAGCCACTCCAACCTGTATCAAATGGTAGCCGACGGTACGTGGACACTTGACGCCATGATGAATATGGCAAGCCTTGTAAATAACGACGCCAACCCCAAGGACGGAGATCTGAGTTATGACAAGGGCGACACACTGGGGTATTTTGCCTATTCCGCAGACCCCATCTACTATTGGTACGGATGCGATATGCGCATATCCAAAAATGAAAGCGGCTCGCCCGTCATCGATGGTGTGATCAACTGTGAGGGCGCCGACGCCGTCTACGACAAGCTGTTTACATTGTTCAATAAGCCGCAAAAAAACCCTTCTCTCACCTACGGCGCCGCTGATGTCAGAGACGCAAGCTTTAGTTCGGGTGCGGTTTTGTTCACCACCTACAGCCTCAATCACCTCCGCCATCAGCTCCGCAACGATAGCGAGGTGCTTTACGGCATTCTTCCCATCGCCAAATACACCGAGGGACAAGACGGCTACAAAACGGTGGTTCATTACCAAAATAATCTTACCCACCTGTGGGCGCTTCCCAAGGTATGCTCTAACAAGGAGTTTTCCGCCTTGATGCTTCAGGTCATGGCAGTATACTCCGATCAAGAAGGCTCCACTATGGATGCTTATTATGCCAACATTCTGCACCAAAACGATACAGGCTACGGTTCTCGTGTATCTTTGAACATCACCGGAAAAAGCTTGGTATACGATTATGCTCTCCTGTATGACAGCGAGTGGGGTGCTCTCTCATCCAAGCTGAGAGGAATTCTTAGCACTCAAACCGAGGGAGGAGATTTTTCCACCTTCACAAACGAGGGAAATATGGAAGCTATCAACGAGCGAATGGAGCAAACGTTAAATCAATTCTTGGATTGACCCCATACTCACAGCGTAGCACGACCACCCGGGCGATTGCATTTTTGCAATCGCCCGACTTTTCTTCTATAAATTATAAAAAACTTTTCAAAAATGCTAAAAAAATCAAAAAAGCCCTTTACAAAAAGGAAAAAGTGTGGTATAATACCATCGTATAGCGTGAGCTCGGTTTTTGGACACGAGGCTGTTATAGCAGCACTTCACCCACCGATTGCTGAGTGAAACGCAAATAAAAAAAGAAAGGTGAAAAAACCATGCAGAAAGACGCAAAACTCGCTCTGATCGAGCAGTACGCAACCCACGAAGGAGACACCGGTTCTCCCGAGGTACAGATCGCTATTCTGACCAACCGCATCGCTAACCTGACCGAGCACTTGAAGGCCAACAAAAAGGACTTCCACAGCCGCAGAGGTCTGCAAAAGATGATCGGTCACAGAAGAAATCTGTTGAACTACCTGCAAAAGGTTGACATCGAGCGTTACCGCGCGATTGTCAGCAAGCTCGGTTTGAGAAAATAAACGATCTTGGGAGTGGAGAGCAGCGGCATCTGTCCTGCTCTCACTCCCCGTTTGTTTTTTCGCCTGCAACACCATTTCTTACGGTCGATTAGCAGTTACCCATGCGCCCGAATTTCGGACGTGTGGTTAAGTGCTAAACCTCCGTAGGAACATCCAAAACAAAGAAAAAAACGGAGGAATGAAAAAATGAACATTACCAAAAGCGAACCCATGAATTT
>JAFTMU010000244.1 GCA_017452215.1 Clostridia bacterium | reverse complement strand
CTGTAAGGAACGATGTTGAAGTACTTGCCCGAGATATTGACGGGAGAGCCGTGGGACAGATGTCCTCCGTGCGCCAGATTGAGTCCCATCACGGTGTCACCGGGGTTGAGAAAAGCGAAAAAGGTTGCAAGGTTTGCGCTTGCCCCGCAGTGAGGCTGAACGTTTGCATGCTCCGCACCGAACAGCGCCTTCGCTCTGTCTCTTGCAATATTCTCCACGATATCCACGTACTGACAACCGCCATAGTAGCGCTTGCCGGGAAATCCCTCGGCATATTTGTTGGTCAAAACCGTTCCCGCAGCCATCAGCACTGCCTTGGAAACGATGTTTTCGGAAGCGATCAATTCGATGTTCTGACGCTGGCGGTTCAATTCCAGTGTGCAGGCATCGTATACTTCCTTGTCATAATTTACGAGCTCATCAAAAAAATTCATTGGTTTTTCCTCACTTTCGGGTTTGTATGGTTTGCGTAAATTGTAAATAAAGTTATATGGCGATCTGCTTCCAGCCATCCGGAGTCATGCTCAATACCGATCCAAAGCCGGCTGCCCTTGCAATCTGCAAGGCTTCGGGAAAGCCGTACAAAAGATTTGCCTTGTTGTGGGAGTCGGAGCTGAGAAGGATCTTCCCTCTTTTTTCGGCAATACGGTGCAAAAAGGCAGGGGCGGGATAGGGCGTGCGGCGGTAGCCTCGGCTGATCGCCCCCGTGTTGATCTCAAAGATCACATCCTTTTCAAGCAGAGCATCCAGCGCCTCAAACGCAGGGCGCAAATAGCGAGGGTCGGATTCATCAAAGAGAGCTCCCCCCTCATTGAACTTGGAAACAAGATCGAAGTGCCCCACGATATTGCACCGGGTGCGGTCAGCAACCGCAGCCACGTTGCGGTAATACTCTTGGGTAAAGCGGAAGATATCTCCCCCACAATACCGCTCAACGTAAGACAACACCGCATCCCGTGAAAGATCAACGTCGCAGTATTCGCCCTCTAAAAGCACGGAATGCACCGAGCCGATCACGTAATCGTAGCTTTGTGTCGGCGCTCCGCCGAAGAAGTCCTGCTCGATGCCAAGCAAGATCCTGATGCGGTCACGGTATGCTTCCTTTAACCGCTGGATCTCCCCACGGTAGAGGGAAACGTTTTCCTGCTTCATACCGAAAATAGCATCGTTGCCGTTATAGGAATGCTCCGAAAAGCCGATGGTGTCCATTCCCGCCTCTATGGCAGCAAGGACGTTTTCCTCGGGAGCGTGTGCTCCGTCGCAAAAGGCGGTATGCGTGTGCAGGTTAGATTTGATCAAGGATCCGTAATTCAAGCCGTCACCCCTTATCCAGTCCGTTCTTGACGGTCGTGCGAACGTGAGCGCTCAACTCGGCATAGGACATGGACTTGACCGTCTCGGCGTCAATCACCTCAATGACGTCAAGGGAAACACGGGTCTTTTTCCAAAGCATCTGCTTGGCGATCTGATTGGTTCCCTTGGTGGTCATGACCACGACGGGAGCGTTGGCACGCTTTGCAAGCAGAAAAGCGCCCTCCTTGAATTCCAAAAGCTCTCCCGTTTTGCTTCTCGTGCCCTCGGGATAGATGCCCATGATCATTTCTTCCTTTTTCATCATGTCGGCAGCCTTTTTCAGAGTACGCATGGCGTTCATGGGGTTCTCACGGTCGATGGAAAGAAATCCCGCATTGCGAACGTAATCCCCCGCTACGGGGATCTTAAAGTTGGATGCCTTGGAAATGAAGGCGATCTTGCGATCCCTGATCTTGCACAGGACTACGATAGGGTCAAAATTGGAAAGGTGGTTGCTGACCAGCACAAAGGGCTCCTCGGGGAATTTTTCAGCCCCCGTCAGCGTAACCTTGACCCGCAACAGGGTCATGAGCCAATCGGTACTGAACCAGATCAGGAAGCGACAGCGCTTCAAGGGACGGTCAATGGGATCCTTTTTGGGTAAAAAGATCGTAGAGACCCAAAGACCGCAAAAATAAAGCGGATTGATGACGATGAACATTCCCAAGCAAATGGGAATGCACCAAAGCCAATGGATTTGGGTAAGCCCCACCACAAGGACGCTGCCTATGAGTGAGAGCACCCAGAAAATATAACAAAGCATTTTTTACCTCACTTTGCCGCAGCTACAGATTCCTTTGCGGCTTTTTTACCGGTCGATACACTGTAAGAGGATACCCCAAGAACAGTCTCGCCGTCGATCTGCAATGCCATGGGACGGTCAAACTCTACCGTGATCTCGTGTCCACGCAGGACCTCCACTGCCTCGGTATGGTTGACGTGCTCCCCCTTGAAAATGGAGGGAAAGATCATCAGAGTTTTGAACTTTCCCGTTCCGAACAGCGGAGCAAAGGAAAGCGTTCCCTCGGGATCGAAGCGATCCTGCAAGGGGGCAACCATCATTCCTCCACCGTAGTATTTGCCCTTCATGGAAGGAGCGATCCAAACTTTTTTATATTCCTTTGTCACGCCGTCTACGGTGACCCTTGCGTTGGCAGGCTTAAAGCCAAAGAGCAGCCCTTTGATGGCAATGGCGGTATAGTTGACGGGCTTATCCGACTTCTTCTTCAATTCATCGCCCTTCTCGCAGCAGTATCCGTCGATACCAAAGCCGATACCGTTGATAAAGCGGCTGGTCTTGCCGTTGACCGTAACGGTGGGAAGATCGTGAATATACTTGTGCAGAGGGATCAGCTCGTCGGAATCGGGAGAGACGTCCTTTTTAAAGTCGTTTCCGCTTCCTGCGGCGAAATAATACAGATTCTTGGGTAGCTCTACACCCTCGTTGACATTGATAAAGCGATTGAGGGTGCCGTCTCCGCCCGAGAGCACGACGGTGTCGTTTTCACAGTCAATGGTTTGACAAAAGTCTGCATAATCCTCTACGGTACGGATATCGATGAATTTGACCTCTGCATCGGAAAGCTTGGAAATCAAGGATTGAGAAAGGGTTTCTCCCTGCTTGTTTGCAGACAAAGGATTACAAAGGATATAATACATGATGCGTCTCCTATCAAGGTTTGATTTGATCTGCTCCCGAATTTTGTCGAAAGCAAATCATCATCTTATTATATCATGTATCCAAATTACCGTCAAGAAATTTTTCGTCCGTTTTTTTGGGCATTTTAAGTAAAATGCCCAAAAGCAACGGGGATAAAACGCAGAAGAGACGATTATCTCTTTTTGGTAGCGACCTCGACCAATGCCTCGGCAAGGAATTCGTCTACCTTCTTGGTTACGGTCTCGCCCGCACGGTTACGCACCGAAACAGTGCCCTCCTCTACCTCCTTGGCGCCGATGATCAGCATATACGGCACCTTGGAAAGCTGGGTATTGCGGATCTTGTAGCCGATGGTGTTGGAGGAATCGTCCAGCTCGGCACGAAGTCCTGCGGCACTGAGCTTTTCCTGCACTGCCTTGGCATAGGCAACGTGCTCGTCGCCGATGGGAAGCAGACGGATCTGCTCGGGAGCCAGCCACATGGGAAGTGCGCCTGCATACTTTTCGATCAGGAGCGCCAGGGTTCTCTCGTAACAGCCCATGGAGGTACGGTGAATGATATACGGCGTTACCATCTGGTTGTTGGAATCCACGTATTCCATTCCAAACTTCTTGGCAAGGAGCATATCGATCTGAATGGTGATCAGCGTATCCTCTTTTCCAAACACGTTCTTGATCTGGATATCCAGCTTCGGACCGTAGAAGGCAGCTTCATCGATGCCAACGGTATATTCGATATTGTTACTGTCAAGCAGCTCCTTCATGACACCTTGCGCCTCATTCCACTGCTCGGGGGTTCCCTCGTACTTATCGGTGCGGGCAGGATCCCATTGGGAGAAGCGGAAGGAGCAGTCCTCCTTAAGCCCCAAGGTATCCAGCATATACATTGCCAGATCCAGGCAGCCCTTGAATTCCTCGGCAAGCTGCTCGGGACGGAGGATCAGGTGTCCCTCGGAGATGGTGAACTGACGTACACGGATCAAGCCGTGCATCTCACCCGATTCCTCGTTACGGAACAAGGTAGAGGTCTCGCCAAGACGCATGGGAAGATCACGGTAGGAGCGCTTCTTGTTAAGGAAAACCTGGTATTGGAAGGGACAGGTCATAGGACGGAGAGCAAAGCATTCCTTGGTCTCGTCGTAGGGATCCCCAAGAACGAACATTCCGTCAAGGTAATGATCCCAGTGACCCGAGATCTTATACAGCTCTCTCTTCGCCATCAAGGGGGTCTTGGTCAAAAGATAGCCTCTCTTTTGCTCCTCATCCTCTACCCATCTCTGCAACAGCTGGATCACTCTTGCGCCCTTGGGAAGCATGATGGGAAGTCCTTGACCGATGCAATCAACGGTGGTAAAGAGCTCCAGCTCTCTTCCCAGCTTGTTGTGGTCTCTTTTGAGAGCCTCCTCCTGCTGGGTAACGTAAGCATTGAGCTCCTCTTTGGAGGGGAATGCGATACCGTAGATGCGTTGGAGCATCTTATTCTTCTGGTCGCCCTTCCAATAGGCGCCCGTGCACTGCGTCAGCTTGAACGCCTTGACAGCACCCGTGGTAAAGAGGTGAGGACCTGCGCAAAGATCCACAAACTCGCCCTGACGGTAGAAGCTGATCACGGCGTCCTCGGAAAGCTCCTCGATCAGTTGAACCTTGTAAGGCTCCTCCTTCTCCTGCATCAGTGCGATCGCCTCCTCACGGGGCAGCTCGAACCGTTCGATCTTCAAATTCTCCTTGACGATCTTTTTCATCTCT
>JAFTMU010000243.1 GCA_017452215.1 Clostridia bacterium | reverse complement strand
ATAGAATCAAACCAGGACTTTGATTTTTGGAGGTTCGCATGATGACAGATTGGAATAATCGGGAGCGGTGCGTGGTGCTTGGGGAATACCTTGTGGAGCACAAGGCGACGGTGCGGGGTGCTGCCGAGGTGTTTGGCGTCAGCAAAAGCACGGTACATAAGGACGTCACAGAGACCCTTGGCAACGTTAACCGAGCCCTGTACTTGGAGGTGCAGGAGCTATTGCAAAAGAACAAGCAAGAGCGGCATTTGCGTGGCGGAGAGGCAACTCGGCTGAAATATTCCGA
Source organism: Clostridia bacterium (assembly GCA_017452215.1). Lineage (GTDB taxonomy): Bacteria > Bacillota > Clostridia > Oscillospirales > CAG-272 > UMGS1865. Next base: position 1,381 of record JAFTMU010000243.1, on the reverse strand, counting down.
GAAGCACACCTCAAAGGGAAGCTCCTCCGTTTGAAAGCAGGCGGCAAAGCTCTCTTTCATCAAAAAAGCGTTTGGCACAATCCAAGTAATAGGGAAGCTCGTAAAGACCGATCTTTTCGGGGGAATCAAGTCCCGTGCCGAGAAGCACTGTTTTTCTCTCTTTTAAAAGACATTTGATGACGTTTAAGATCTTGGTCACTTGCAGGGAACGATAGCTGAACTGAAAGGCGGCGCCCTTGATGCGCATCAGCCGCTCTATTGCCTCCTCGGGATAAAGGATCACGGCTCTTTCAAAGGAGAGAAAGAGGGGACGCAGACGGCGGTGAAACAACAGGCGATTGAGTTCAAAATCGACCCAATGCGCATATTCGCACAGAGGCAGGGAAAGACACAGGTGGGAGCGATTGGTGAGAAGCTTATCCAGCTCCCGTATTTCGCAAACCGAGGGAGAGAGTGTGACGGAGGCACCAATGAGAACCGACACAGACGGGGAAAGATGGGGGACGAGGGATTCCTTGATCCTTTCCCGCCGATGTAAAAATGCCGTGACGGATTCCCGTGCCACGTCATATGGCGGTGTCAGATAAAATTGTGAGATCCCAAAGGCTTGGCGCATTTCTTCCAAGGCAAGGGCGATTCTTTGCGGGGAGTGCTCCACGTCCCGCAGGGAGGGGAGAAGCTGACAGTTCCAATCGGTGAGGGTGGTCATAGAAAAATGAAACGCCTTTCCAAGATTCTTCCTTAATCATAGCATATTTCCGTTCTTTTTGCAATTCTTTTTTGAATTTTCCCGTTACAAAAGCGTGGGAAAGGCAAAGAGTGCCTGTCGCAGGTCAGCATACAGGCAAGAAAGGCTCGAACAGGGAAGCGGATTTTCTCCCTTGCCGCACTCCAAGGTAAACGCAGGAAGGTTCATTTTTTGTACGCACCAATCGGTCAATCCTCCATACGAGGCAAGACCCTCGGCAACGGATAGCTTGTATCCCGAAAGGGAGGCAAGCTTTTTTGCGATGGGGAGAGATTTTTTCGGCGTCTTGCCGCCGCTTTGAAAATAGATCTCCTCGCCTTGGGTATGCAGGGTCATGATTCCCAAAAGGTCCTTGTGAAAGCGGATCAGGTCGCAAAGCGCACGGGTTTCGGGCTCACTCTCGGGGGAGGCGCCGCTGTATCTTGTGGGGGCACCCTCGCTACTGCCGTGCGCTGCGTCTGTTTTTTGGTATTCCCCGAAGCCTGCGTCGTAGTTGTGATTGAGAGCCACGCCTCGGGCGTTCGCCTGCCAGCGGGAGAAATCCTCGCTTTGTCCGGTCCTGGAAAGGAGCCGCTCGTACAGGGGATTATTTGAGTCCACCCCATGGATCTGGTATTCCACACCGTCGGGATT
>JAFTMU010000242.1 GCA_017452215.1 Clostridia bacterium | reverse complement strand
GTTAAGATTATAATCATAGTTTTGACCCGTATGCGCCAAGATACAATCGAAATACTGACGGCATTTGGTAATCACCGCAGACAGCCGAATGATTTCCGGACGAGTGCCGACGATAATCAACAATTTAAGCTTGCCGTTATTTTGAAAAATTACATCTGAATAATCAAGCTTAACATTCATACTTACTGTTTTCTCCATGGCTCCCCCCTTTTTCTCCATCAAACCTTCTCAAAGAAAGTATCCGGTTTTGCAGGATCAAAGCATTCGTTGGCCCACATGACGGTAACCAAATCTTCGCAATCGGATAAATTGACCAAACTATGCGTATATCCCGGCAACAGATGTACGGCCTGATGCCGCTCACCCGTCACCTCAAACTCTAAAACCTCATCACTTCCCAAACACCGTTGTCGTATCAGCCCGTGACCAGATACAACCATAAAGAATTCCCATTTGGTATGATGCCAATGCTCTCCCTTGGTGATTCCCGGCTTGGATACGTTAACACTGAATTGACCGTTGGATACCGTGCGAAGAACTTCGGTAAAAGAGCCTCTGGCATCACATTTCATATCCAAATCAAAAGCGATCTTTTCCGCAGGAAGATAGGACAGGTAGGTGGAGTACAGTTTCTTGGCGAAGCTTCCGTTAGGAATATCCGGCAACAAGAGTGTCTTCGGTTGGCGGCAAAATGATTCTAAAAGCTCCACCATCTCCCCAAGAGCCACACGATGTGTAACCGGCGCAAAGCAGAAAGCACCCTGTTCATCGTGCATCACCTGCAACCCATCATATTCACAGCGGTGTTCTCGCCCTGCCAAAGCCGCCATCATTTCGTCCACAAGATCATCAATGTACAGCAACTCCAGTTCGACACTCGGATCATTGACGGTAATGGGCAGCTCTCGAGCCATATTGTAACAAAAAGTAGCAACCACGCTGTTATAATTCGGGCGGCACCATTTACCAAACAAATTGGGAAACCGATAGATCAGCGTTTTGCAATCCGTCCGCTGTCCGTATGCGAAAAGCAGTTCCTCGCCTGCACGCTTGCTCTTTCCGTAATCTCCTTCGGCATACCGTCCCAACAAGCTTGCTTGAACAGAGCTTGCCAGCATCACGGGACAACGATTTTCATATTTCTCCAGCTTTTCCAAAAGCTCAGCCAAAAAATCTACGTTTCCCGTTTGAAATTCTTCTGCACATTTTGGACGGTTCACTCCTGCCAAATGAAAGACAAAATCAGCTTGTCGGCATGCTTCTTCCAAGCAGGTGCAATCAGTAGAAAGATCATAAAGGAACAAATCCTCCACGCACAATTCGGGGTGCGTGCGATCCTTTCCGTCACGGATCGCCGCCAATGCAGCCGTCAAATTTTTGCCTACAAAGCCATTGGCTCCTGTAATCAAAATTTTCATACCAATTCTCCATCAGCGTTGCATTTTCTGCAATTCTTCCCGAATATAGGACAAGGTTAACAACTTTTCTTTGACCTGCTCCACATTCAAAAGCTCGGTGTTATGAG
>JAFTMU010000241.1 GCA_017452215.1 Clostridia bacterium | reverse complement strand
CACGCTCACCGTGACCCTTACTTATACGTTGCTCAGATCCAATGCCTTGTCACTGCATTATGAAGCAACCACAGATAAAAAAACCATTGTTAATCTTACCAATCACGCATATTTCAATCTTGGAGGCTATGCCTCGGGCAAGATCTTCGATCATGTCCTTCAAATCGATGCCGATGCCTATTTACCTACCGATCCCACCCTCATTCCCACAGGGGAGATCAAATCGGTGGCAGGAACGCCTTTCGATTTCCGTGATGCAAAGACTATTGGTAAGGATTTTGATCTGAACGATCCCGATATGAAGCTTGCAGGCGGCTACGATCATTGCCTGTGCTTCACGGGCGGGGAGACGAAGGAGCCGGTTCTCCGTGTTGAGGCGTATGAACCGAACAGTGGTAGATTCATGCAGGTCTATACCAATCAACCCTGCGTTCAATTTTATTCGGGCAATTTCCTTGATGCAGCGGAGTATCCTCTCAAGGGGGGATATCCTCAGAACTTACAGGCGGCATTTTGCTTGGAAACTCAAAAAATGCCCGATTCCATCAATCATCCAAATTTCACCGATACGGTGCTTTCCCCCGGGGAAAAGTACGATTATACCACGATCTATCAATTCTCGGTAAAATAATCACCCAATATATGTCAAGAGGAGCGTCTGCCGTGCGGATGCTCCTCTTGACATAAAACCTTCCTCCGCCTCATAGATTGTGACGAGGTGATAAATATGAAAAAAACATTGATAAGATTGACGGCAATCCTTCTGTCCGTCCTTTTGCTGCCTGTCGGTATCAGCCCTGTGTCCGCCGAGGACGTCCTTTTAATCGATGGAGGGGAAGTGCCGACCGTATCCGATTTGGGAATTGAAGACGGGGCACTGGAGCTGAACTGTCAAAGCGCAATTCTGATGGAGGCAACCACAGGGGCAATCATTTATACTCAGAATGCTGACGAAGCCCTGCCACCTGCCTCGGTTACCAAGATCATGACGTTGCTTTTGATCATGGAAGCCATTGATTCCGGTACCGTTCGTCTGGATAACGCCGTCAGTGTTTCTGCAAACGCCGCTTCCATGGGAGGCTCGCAGGTATATTTAAAGGAAGGCGAACAAATGAGCGTGGAGGATTTGCTGAAAAGCGTTGTGATTGCCTCGGCGAATGATGCCGCCGTAGCCTTGGCAGAATACGTTGCAGGAAGCGTTAATGCTTTTGTTGAAAAAATGAATGCAAAAGCAAGAGCACTCGGCATGACCTCCACCGCCTTCGAAAATGTAACGGGACTTGATGATACGGCGGAGAATCACTTGACCAGCGCCAAGGATATTGCCATTATGTCTCGGGAGCTGATCAAGCATCCCACCATCCTTCAATATAGCTCCATATGGATGGATACCATTCGCAACGGAGAGTTTGGCTTGACCAATACCAACCGTCTCGTTCGCTTTTACCGAGGTTGCACAGGACTGAAAACGGGATCTACCTCAAAAGCAGGCTTTTGCGTCAGTGTTACCGCCGAGCGGGATGGATTTTCCTTGATCTGCGTGATCATGGGAGCCCAAAGCAGAGATATCCGAAACGCCGAGGCAACCGAGCTTTTGGATTGGGGCTTTGCAAATTACGGGCTTTATACCAACGAGGAAGGATCTCTTCCGCCAATCACAGTCAAGGGAGGTGTCAAGGATACGTGCCAGGTTGCATATCCGTCTTTTTCTATCGTTCTTCCAAGGGGTGCAATTTCTTCGGTGAAGCAGACGGTTTCTCTTGAAAACGAAATTTCGGCGCCTGTGAGTGCAAGTGATAAAGTGGGAAGTATTACTTTCATCAGTGGTGGAAAAACTATTGGTGAAGTCCCCATCGTTGCAGCAGAGTCCGTCGAAAAGATCAATTTCTTTCAGATTTTTCAGAGGATGCTTGCAAAATTTTTGTTGATTTGATGAATACATCATTGTTAAGATTTGACAGTTTTTTTATAATTTTCTGCTATTTTGTATGAAAATTCACTTTTTTGTATTTTTTTAAGAAAACCTCTTGCAATTTCGTAACGGAATAATTATAATAGTAGATGTTATTCATTTATTAAAGGATAGGTAAAGCCCAAAATGTCCATTAAACTCAACGACAAATACGCATCAAAATTCGTAGCTGCTCATGAACAGGAGCAGATCCAAGCACAAGTAACGGTAGCCGACCGCATTCTCCGTGAAAAAAGCGGAGCAGGAAATGCCTTCCTCGGCTGGCTCGATCTTCCCGACACGTACGATAAGGAAGAGTTTTACCGCATCAAGGAATGCGCCGCCAAGATTCAAAAGAGCTGTGACGTTCTCGTCGTCATCGGCATCGGTGGCTCGTATCTGGGCGCCCGTGCTGTAATCGAGTATCTCCGCTCGCCCATGTACAATAGCCTGAAAAAGGATACTCCCGAGATCTATTTTGCAGGCAACGTCATCAGCGCCGATGCACTCAACGAAGTGATCGCACTGTGCGAGGGCAAGGATGTTTGTGTAAACGTGATTTCCAAGTCGGGAACCACCACCGAGCCTGCCATCGCTTTCCGTGTTTTCCGTTCCTTGTTGGAAAAGAAATACGGTAAGGACAGCGCCAAAGAGCGTATTTTCGTTACCACCGATAAGGCAAAGGGAACTCTCAAGCAGTTTTCCACGGATGAAGGATATCAGACCTTCGTTGTTCCCGATGATGTAGGTGGTCGTTTCTCTGTGCTCACCGCAGTAGGACTTTTGCCCATTGCTGTCGCAGGAATCGATATCGATGCCCTGATGGCGGGGGCCGCTTCCGCAAGCCATACATACGTGGATGCGGATATTACGAAAAACGATTGCTACCGCTATGCCGCATTGCGTAACGTCCTTTACCGCAAGGGGAAGACGACCGAGGTCTTAGCAAGCTATGAGCCCTTCACCGACTTGTTTAGCGAATGGTGGAAGCAGCTTT
>JAFTMU010000240.1 GCA_017452215.1 Clostridia bacterium | reverse complement strand
GGCTTTACCGAAGCCCCTCCGAAAACGTATCCTATATCCAGGATTTCATGGATAAGGTCAGCTACTATATCGAGGCACATCTGACCGAGGATATCTCCACTGCCGCTCTTGCCACCTACTGCCAATATACCACCGAACATTTCTGCCGTCTGTTCAAGCGCTGCTTCAACAAGACCTTCAAGGATTATTTGAACATCTACCGCATTCAAAAGGCAAAGGAGTTGATCGATTCGGGAAGCTTTTCCACCATCGCCGAGCTCTCTTCTTCCTGCGGTTTTAATAACCAGAATCACTTTGGCAATATGTTCAAAAAGCACGTGGGAGTTTCTCCCTCGGATTACGTCAACCGCAAAAAGGGGCTGACCGAAAAGGACGCCTGACACCTCAAAAAATACGAAAAATCCCCCATTTTTGCACACACGTGCGCAAAAAACGCCCAAAAAAGGAGATCATTCCGTGAGCAACATCTTTAAAACCGCACTGCATCGCACCCGTGCCAAGCACCTCCCTCCCATCGAGGAGATCGAGGCATACGGTGCCGACGGCGAGGAGGCTATGTACCGCCTGCTTTGCAAAAGCTTTGACTGCGTCCTGCGCAATCCCGTCGTCCCCCACAAAAAGCTCTACCTTGAAAAGGATTTTCTCGTCATCGAAAAGGGAATCCCTTTCGTGATCGAGGTCAAAAATTGGAAGGGCGAGATCGGCACACAGGGCAGCGATTTTTATCAAAAGAAGCCAAACGGTGTGCAAAAAAAGCAAAAAAGCCCCGTTGGGACCACCCTGCAATTCATCGAAAAAATGAAGTCCTTTTATTCTCTCCCGGAGCCCGTTTACGGCATCGTCGCCTTCACCGAGCCCGATTGCATCCTCCACCTGCCCAAGGAAATGCAGGGCATCACCCTTTGCACCGCCCCCGAGGCAGTGGCTTTCGTTAAGGCGCAGACCAAGGGCGTCAAGACAAGCAGTGACACGCCTGACCCCTCCCGCATTCTGCGCTGCACCCGCTTTTACAGCAGGGACAGCGAATTTTGCAAGGGGATCTTAGCGGATTGCTATTTTGACTGCAACACCCCCCAGGGCTCCGTGGTACGGATCGACACCACCTGCCTCAAATATCTCAGCGTCGAGCCCCAGCCCCTGTTGCTCCGTGACAAGCTGTATCTGACCTACACCAACGGCGCCACCGATATTTTTTACAATCGGGATACCGTTTTCACCGTTGCCTGCCTTGACGGCAGCTATCAGAAGATCGCACTCAACCGTATTCGACATATTGTATTTTGAATCCTATGCAACAAAATAAAATTTACAGCTTCTGCCCCGAAGCCACCTTCATCGACTTCAAGCAGAATGGGGAATGTCGGATTTTTCACAATGACTGCGCCGTCCTTGACGCTGGGAACGGCTTTCGTGTCATCGCCGAACGGGGCTTTCCCGGTGCAATCGGTGCTTCCTTTGCCGACGTTCTCGATCTGACGCCCAAAGCTCGGAAAAAGCTCAACGAATTTCTTCTGTGCGAGCCTTCCGTTCTCCTGCTTCCAAACGGCGACTCCTCTGTTTTCTTCTTCTCCGATTGGTATTTTTCCACAGGACTCCTTCTCGCCGTTCGCCTTTCTCAAAAGGAATCAGTATTGCGAAAAATCATCAATAACAATGCACGTTCTTCGGGTTTTAGTCTGTTTCCTGCTTCCGATCCATTGGAAAGCAGCCCAGCCTCAACGGCGGCAGAGACGGTCAATGAATTGTTTTATTATGCGCAAAGGATCTTCTCTCAGGAGCTTACCTGCACACCCTTGACGCAGGCGCACCTCTTGGCAAACCTTGCGGGATGCCGATTGGAGCAGTTGGATCTTCCCTACGATCCGCCCTTTCACACCAAATTGCAGCGTGACAGATTTTCGGCGTTTTTACTTTGCGTTTTTCTT
>JAFTMU010000239.1 GCA_017452215.1 Clostridia bacterium | reverse complement strand
CGTCCATAATTTGACGGTATTTGATCGTACTTGCAAACGAAAAACGCAAATTCCCGGCGCAAAAAAGCCTACCATCGGCTTTTTTGCGCAAGGGGCTGTCTCAAATTTGCGATTTGAGACAGCCCCTTATCTTTATTCTTTCGATAGCTTTCTGATAGGGGATGTGCCTGTTTGCTTGCGGTATGCACGATAAAAGGTGGAGTAATCACGAAATCCAAGCTTTTCCGCCACAATGGTCGCCTTTTCTCCGCCTGCGATCATTTGCTGTGCCAATGCCATGCGTTTGGCGTTGAAGTAAGAGAAAATGGAGCCGCCCGTTTGCTCCCGAAAGACACGGCACAGGTGGTATTTGCTGACGAAGAATTCTTTGGCGATCTCTTCAAGAAATAGCTCCTCGTTCAGGTGGCGGTTGAGATATTCGATGATCCGCACCGCTACGCCGGAATCCTCTCCGAGGGCTGCCTTCGGCTGCTCCGGGGTGAGGAGCAGTAGGATCTGCGGTATGGTTGCCCGTAAAAATGCTTCTGCCTCGGGGGTGTTTTTCATTCCGTTTCCAGAAAGAGGAATGACGCCCTTCAGCGCCTCCAAGGCAGAGTGCAGGGGGCTTGTGCTTTCTGCCAGAGAAAAATAGTTCCCGCCGCCCATTTGCAAAAGGGAATGCGCTTTGAGCGACCCGGGAAGGATCTGTTCGTCGAAGTTGATGATGATACGGTTATAGGGGACGGTTGCCTTGGGCTGGACGTAGTGATATTCGTAGGGGCGCATCAGAAAGAGCGCCTTGGGATGCAGATGGAATTCCTTTCCCTCGACGATGCATTTTCCATCGCCCTGCAGCACGTAATTGATTTCATAAACATTGTGGCAGTGATGCTCAAAAAAATCTTTTTTGACCTCGGTTTGCGAGTGTGAGCAATGGATCCCTTGGTAATTTTGCAAGAAAAAATACGGCATGATGATCACCTCGCTTCTATTATAAACTAAAATAGCAACATTTGCAATGTTTTTTATTAAAAAAACAATGGACTTTTTCATATAAAATTGTTATAATTAAATTACGTATAGGGAAAATATTGCCTTTTGCTTTCATTGCAAAAAAGAGCGGTGCGTTCCCTTATAAAGCGTCACGATTTTTAAGAAAACTTTTATCCCAGAAAGGAAAACACCATGAAATTAGGAGCACAGTTATATTCGGTCGCTGACCGTGTCAAGACCCCCGAGGATCTTCGCAATACTCTGACGCAGCTGAAGGCGCAAGGATACGTAAATGCACAGTTCTCCGGCGTGCCGGATATGGGCGCACAGGTTTGGGCTGATATTTCCAAGGAAACGGGAATGCCCATTGCTTGTACTCATATGCCCTACGACCGTATCGTCAACGACACCGATGCTCTTATTGCAGAGCATAAGATCTACGGCTGTTCGGTCATCGGTCTTGGCGGTATGCCCAACGAGTGCAGAGGTACTCTTGCGGGACTTGAAAAGTTCCTCAAGGAAATGGAGGAGCCTGTCAAGAAGATCAATGCTGCGGGAATGCGCTTTTCCTATCACAACCATTGGTTTGAGTTTGGTAAATTCAGCGATGCCGAGGGTTGCGCTTACGACGTAATGCTGGAAAGATGCCCCGATTGGCTCTTCCTCATTGACGTGGCTTGGGCACAGTTCGGTAAGCAATCCGCCGCAGACTACATCCGCAAGATCGGCGCTTCCCGTATTCAAAACGTTCACTTCAAGGATTACACCAATCCTGACAACTGGGATTCCTTGGTTCCCTGTGGACAGGGTCTGGTTCCGTTCCCGGAAATCATCGAGGCTTGCCGTGAGATGGGCGTAGAGAACGTTCTGGTAGAGCAGGACACCGCTCCCAAGACCGGAGATTCCATCGGACAAATGGCACAGAGCGCAGCATATCTGCTTCCTTTGCTGAAATAAAAAATGGCAGAGACCTGACTCTGTACCCCAACAGAAAAGAGAGGATTTTACTATGGCAACCTTTTTGCTTTCCGCCTTTGCGGATGAAGCCAGCGAAATGCTGGACGGTCAGATCGCAGCGCTGAAGCGCAACGATCTGCATTGCATCGAGCCCCGTAATATCAACGGCGGCCCTACATTGAGAAAAACTGACGAAGAGCTGTTTGCGATCCGCAAGCAACTGGATGACGCAGGGATTACGGTTCCTTCCTTCGGTTCCCCCATTGGAAAATGGCAGATCACCGAGGATTTCGAGCCCCAGCTTGCCGATTTCCGCCGTGCGCTCCGTGTGTGTGAGATTCTTGGCACCAAGCGGATGCGTATGTTCAGCTACTATCTGGACAGAACCCAGATGAAGGAGTACCGTAACGAGATCCTTCGTCGTTTGAGCGTAATGCTTGAGGAGGGAGAGCGTGCAGGAATCAAGCTCTGCCACGAGAACGAGGGAGAGATCTACGGACAGAACCCCGAGGACGTTGCAGATATTCTTACGTCTCTTCCCGGCTTGCGTGCGGTATACGATCCCGCAAACTTTGTTTGGTGTAAGCAGGATCCCGTAAAGGGCTTGGACGTTTCCATCGGCTCTATGGAATATATGCATATCAAGGATGCGGCGCAGGACGGCAGTGAGATCATGATGGTTCCCGCCGGAACGGGTGATGGAAGGATCAAGGAGGTTTTGCAACGTGTTGACAAGACCTTTGACCGTGAGATCGTTCTCACTTTGGAGCCTCACCTCTACGTTTCCGACTCCTACAAGAAGTTCGACGGCAGAGGCATGAAGCATCGATTCCACTTTGAAACCGCCGATGAGGCATTCGACTACGGTGTCAACTCCCTGAAAAAGGTTTTGGCTGAGATCGGTCACCCCATTGTGGGCGGCAGAGGCTGATAAAAGAATTATACTCCGTGAAAGAGAGGAAATAAAAAATGGAAAAAGTAAGATTCGGTATCGTTGGCGTAGGAAACATGGGTTCCTCCCACGCAAAGAACCTGTTGGCAGGTAAAGTAGAAAACGGCGTTCTGGCTGCTGTTTGCGATTTGAAGCAGAGCAAGCTGGATGCGGTAAAGGCAATAGAGGGCTCCGAGAACGTTGCCACCTTTACCGATTACACCGAAATGATCAACAGCGGTCTGATCGACGTGGTTCTGATCGCAGTTCCTCACTACTTCCACCCCCCCTTCGCTATTCAGGCATTTGAGGCAGGTCTCAACGTAATCAGTGAGAAGCCCGCCGGTGTTTACACCAAGCAGGTGGAGGAGATGAATGCAGCCGCAGACAAGTCCGGAAAGATCTTCGGTATGATGTTCAACTGCCGTACTCACCACAACTACCGCCTGATGCGTGAGATGATCCAGAACGGAGAACTCGGCGACATCAAGCGTGTCAACTGGATCATTACCAACTGGTACCGCAGCCAGGATTACTATGATTCCGGCGATTGGAGAGCTACCTGGAAAGGCGAGGGTGGCGGCGTTCTGTTCAATCAGTGCCCCCACCAGATCGACCTCTTGCAATGGATCGTTGGTATGATGCCCACAAAGGTACATGCGCACGTTCACTTTGGTAAATGGCATGATATCGAGGTTGAGGATGACGTAACCGCTTACATGGAATTCCCCAACGGCGCTACGGGTGTATTCGTTACCACCACCGCAGATGCTCCCGGTACCAACCGCTTTGAGATCACGGGTACCAAGGGACGCCTGGTGATCAACGGCTGGGATGATCTGAAGTTTGATAAGCTGGAAATGGACGAGCGTGAGTTCTGCAAGACCGCAACGGGCTTTGGCGCTCCCAAGTTTGAGACGCTGGAGCTGACCGGCGACGGAAAGAGCGAGCAGCACGTTGGTATTATGAACAACGTTGCCAATGCAATCCTTGGCATTGAGCCCCTGTTCGTTGAGGGTAAAGAGGGCATCAAGGGCGTTGAGATCATGGACGCTATGATGCTTTCCGGTTGGCTTGGTAAGGAAGTGACCCTTCCCATCGACGGCGATCTCTATCTGGCTGAGTTGAACAAGAGAATTGCGACCGGCCGTGTGAAGGAAGCTGTTGAGGACCGTGTATTGGATACCCAGAACACCTACGGCGGAGCAAAATAATTCAACCGATATCATCAAGAAAAAACGATACCACAGAAAGGCGATATCATGAAAACATTTCGTGTTGCCGTGATTGGTTGCGGAGCTATTTCCGGCAATCATATCAACGGAATTCTCAGTGCGGGACATAAGGTTTGCGCTCTTTGCGACATCGTTCCCGAGAACGCAAAGGAGAATATTGAAAAATACGGTTTGGGGGATATCCCGGTCTACACCGATTATAAGGAAATGCTTGACCGTGAAAAGCCCGATTCCGTGCACATTTGTACGCCTCACTATCTCCACGCACCCATGTGCGTGGAGGCGTTGCAAAGAAACATCAACGTTCTTTGCGAAAAGCCTCTGTGCATCAGCATAGAGCAGCTCCACGCTGTTCTCCGTGCGGAGAAGGAAAGTAAGGCAAAGCTCGGCGTTTGCCAGCAGAACCGCTATGAGAAGAATATGCTCTGGCTGATGGATTTCATCAAGGAGCACGGTATTCGCTCGGCTTTGGGACTTGTGAGCTGGAAGCGGGACGAGGCTTACTATGCCAGCGGTGAGTGGAGAGGCACGATCCAGGAGGAGGGCGGCGGCGTGATGATCAATCAGGCCTTGCACACCTTGGATCTGTTGCAGCTTTTTTGCGGCATGCCCACGCATCTGATCTCTCACGTTTCTAACGACTACCACAAGGATTGTATTGAAGTGGAGGATACGGCGGTAGCGCATTTTGAAAGAGAGGATGGCGTCAGATACCATTTCTACGCTACCAACAATGCAACCGCAGATCTGCCCGTGCAGTTCCAATTTGTGACTGCCGATGGCAAGAAGGTCTTTGCCACGAATAATATCATTACGGTGGACGGGGAGCTGGTGTCCGTTTCAGACTCTGTTTCTCCCGCAAATCCGCATATGGTGGGAAAGACCGTATGGGGGACAGGTCACGCCATTCTGATCAACGATTTTTATACCTGCGTGCAAGAGGGCAAGCCCTTCCGTATTCCCGGCAGTGAGGGCGCAAAGGTGGTACAGCTGATTCTTTCGATGTATCATTCTCACGGCAACAGGATCAAGACGATGCTTTGATACTTGGAAAGGAAAATACAAGCATGAAGGATTTTTTTGGAGATCAGCTGTTACTGAATACTCCCTCGGCAGAGGTTTTGTATGCATCGGTCAAGGATCTGCCGATCGTTGACTACCATTGCCATCTCAATGAAAATGAGCTGCGCAACAACCATCGCTTTGCAAATCTTGGTGAGCTTTGGCTTGCTGCCGACCACTACAAGTGGAGGGCAATGCGGCTGTGCGGTGTGGACGAAAAGTACATTACCGGTGATGCCGATTACTATGAAAAATATCTCAAATACGCAGAGATCTTTCCGCTCCTTTGCGGCGGTCCCTTGTACTATTGGACCCAGCTGGAGCTGAAGCTTCTCTTTGGAATTACCGAGCCGCTTTGCTCCGAGAGCGCCGAGCGCATCTGGAACACTGCCAACGAGGCGCTGAAATCTTTGGATGCACAACAGATCCTGCGTCGCTTTAAGGTAGAGTACGTTGCCACCACCGACGATCCCTCCTCCCCACTGTCTGCTCACGGCAAGTGCGGAGAGACAAGTGTTTGTCCCACCTTCCGTCCCGACTTCGTTCTCAATCTGGACGAGGCTGCCATTGAACGGTTGGAGGGCGCTGTTGGAGGGAAGATCAAGACCCTTGGTGAGGTCAAGGCTGCCCTGGAGGAAAGACTCAACTACTTCCTGTCCAAGGGCTGCAAGATCGCAGACCACGGTATGGATTTCCTTCCTCTTGCCGATCCCGGTGAGGAAAGAGCAGCCGCTCTGTTTGCTAAGAGAGAGGAATTGACCTTTGCTGAAAAGCAGGAGGTGTTCTCACATCTGATGTACTTTATGGCGGCTCTGTACGCCAAGAACGGCATGGTGATGCAGGTGCACTTTGCGACCTTCCGTAACGTGAACAGCGCAATGTTTGAGCGTTGCGGACGTGACGCCGGCTTTGACATTATGAGAGGTGTGGTGGATACCGACCGTCTCATTCCGTTCTTTGACACGCTGATGCAAAGAGGAGCGCTTCCCAAGACCGTGCTGTACTCTCTCAATCCCGCTTGCGTGCCTTCCCTGGCAACTCTTTCGGGCGCATTCCCGAACGTTCGCATTGGTGCCGCTTGGTGGTTCAGCGATACGGTGGAGGGCATTCGCCGTCAATTGGAAACGGTGGCGGAATATGCCGTTCTGGGAACCAATCTCGGTATGCTGACCGACAGCCGTTCCTTGGCAAGCTACGTTCGCTTTGACTTCTTCCGCCGCATTCTTGCCGATTTTGTCGGTGGGTACGTGGAAAGAGGAGAGTACGATCTGGAAAGCGCCAAGAAGCTCATGTACGGCGTTTGCTACGGCAACGTGAAGGCGTTTTTGAATCTGTAATTGAAAAAAAGTAAAATAAACGATTAACGAAAGGACGATTTGCTATGAAAATGACATTTCGTTGGTATGGCGAGAAGGACAGCATCCCGCTTTCCTATATTCGCCAGATCCCCGGCATGACGGGCGTTGTAACTGCTGTTTACGACGTTCCCGTAGGTGAGGTCTGGGAGCTGGACAAGATCCTGCATCTGAAATCCTTGTGCGAGGCACAGGGCTTGGAGATGGAGGTCATCGAGAGCGTTCCCGTTCACGAGGACATCAAGCTGGGACTTCCCACCAGAGACCGTTATATTGCAAACTACGCAACCACCATTCGCAACCTGGGCAAGGCAGGTGTGAAGTGCATCTGCTACAACTTTATGCCCGTGTTTGACTGGCTGCGCACCAATTTGCACACTGTGGCGCCCGACGGTTCTAACTCTCTCTCCTACAACCATGAGGAGCTGATGAGCCTGGATCCTCACAATCTGCATCTTCCCGGTTGGGACGAGAGTTATACCTCCGAGGAGCTCAACTCTCTGTTGGATTCTTACAGCGGTATGAGCCATGAAAAGCTGTTTGAAAATCTTGTTTACTTCCTGAACGGCATTATGCCTGCTTGCGACGAGACGGGAATCAATATGGCGATTCACCCCGACGACCCGCCGTGGGATATGTTTGGGCTCCCCCGTATCATTACGGGTATGGACAGCTATGACAAGCTCTTTGCTGCCGTTCCCAACAAACACAACGGCATCACCCTTTGCACCGGCTCTCTGGGCGCAGGACGTGACAACGATATGGTAAAGATGGCATCCCTGCTTGCCTCCCGTTCCTACTTCGTGCACCTGCGTCAGATCACTCACTCGGGCGACTTGGACTTCTGCGAGAGCGGACACCTGACCGCTACGGGCAGCCTGGATATGTACGGCATTGTCAAGGCGTTGGTGGATGCCGGCTTTGACGGTTACGTTCGTCCCGACCACGGACGCAACATCTGGGGTGAGGACGGCAAGCCCGGCTACGGTTTGTACGACAGAGCTCTGGGCGCTACCTATCTTTACGGCTTGTTTGAGGCAGTAGAGAAGGGGCTTGGAAAGTAAGATTACAAAGGAGAAGATTATGAAATTACCGTATCAGATCGATCTGTCCGACAAGGTGGTTGTTGTCACCGGTGCGGGCGGTGTATTGATGAGTGAGTTTGCACGTGCCCTGGCAGCTTGCGGCGCAAAGGTTGCTCTTTTGGACATCAACGAGAAGGCTGCAAAGGAAGTGGCTGACTCCATTGGCGAGAACGCCATTGCCATTGGCACCAACTGCTTGGAGAAGGAAAGCATTCTTGCAGCCCGTGACATCGTTCACGAAAAGTTTGGCAAGGTGAACTTCCTGATCAACGGAGCCGGCGGAAACAATCCCCGTGCTTCCAGCGATAACGAGTACATGACTCCCGATCTGGAGGGCGCTAAGACCTTCTTTGATCTGGAGGAGAGCGGACTGAAGTTCGTGTTTGACCTGAACATTACCTCTGCGTTCTTAGTAACGCAGGCGTTTGCAGAGGATATGGTAAAGACGGGCGGTAACATCATCAACATCTCGTCGATGAACGCCTTCCGTCCCTTGACCAAGATCCCCGCATACAGTGCAGCAAAGGCCGGTATTTCCAACTTTACGCAATGGTTGGCAGTGCACTTTGCTCCCTGCGGCATTCGTGTCAATGCCATCGCTCCCGGCTTCTTTGTAACCAACCAGAACCGTTCGCTCCTCTTTAACGAGGACGGAACTCCTACGGCTCGTACGGGCAAGATCCTTGGCGGTACGCCCCAGAAGAGATTCGGTGAGGTCAGCGACCTGATCGGAACCCTCTTGTGGCTGGCAAGCGACGAGGCGAGCGGCTTTGTGACGGGCGTTATCGTTCACGTTGACGGCGGATTTAATGCGTATAGAGGAGTTTAAT
>JAFTMU010000029.1 GCA_017452215.1 Clostridia bacterium | reverse complement strand
TCCAGAGCACTGATTTTGTTGCAGAGGGAGAGACGATCGGTCTTTCCATTGATCCCGATGCATTCCATATTATGAAAAAATCCGAATTTTCCGGTATGTTCGGTGATTATTCTTCGTTCAGTGATGAGTTGGAAAAGCTTTCCGACGTTACGGAGGAAGTCGAAGAAGAATGAAAAAGAAGTCCTTGTTCGAGCGTATTGCCGCCGCTCCTTATCTCTTTTGGTCCTTGATCTTTATCATCGGTCCCTTGATCTTTGTGGCGTATTACGCCTTCACAGATCCCGAAAGCGGCAACTTCACCCTGGAGAATCTTTCCTCCTTGACCTCCTACTCCGGCACCTTTGGCATCTCCTTGGGATTTGCCCTCATTGCAACCACCGTATGCCTTTTGATAGGATACCCCTTGGCGTACTGCATGTCCCGTGCCTCGGGTAGAATGCGCAGCATTCTGACCATTCTTTTGATGCTGCCCATGTGGATCAGTCTCTTGATCCGCACGTATTCGTTGATGGCACTGTTGGATAACGGCGGCTTGATCAACTCCTTCATTACGGCGCTGGGACTGCCGAAGATGACCTTGATCGGCACCGAGGGAGCGGTGATCCTGGGCATGATCTATGACTTTTTGCCCTATATGGTGCTGCCGATCTATACCTCCATGACAAAGCTTGATCATCGGTATCTTGAAGCCGCATCCGATCTTGGCTGTAACAACCGACAGGTCCTTTCCAAGGTGATCCTGCCCTTGACCATGCCCGGGGTCATTTCCGGCGTGACCATGGTGTTCGTTCCGTCTATCAGCACCTTCTATATTTCCCAAAAGCTTGGTGGCGGTGTGTTTGATCTCCTTGGCGATACCATCGAGCGTCATTTCCAACACGCCGAGCTTTACCATGTGGGCGCTGCCATTTCCTTGGTGATGATGATCCTGATCCTCATCTCTCTTGCCATCATGAATAAATTTTCTGACGGAGGGGAGGATATCATCGTATGAAATTTTTGTCAAAGTTCTACATCTTGATCGTTTTCCTCATCCTCTATGCCCCCATTTTGGTGGTGGTTCTGTTTTCCTTTAACGAATCGGGAAATTTAAGCTCCTTTGGCGGCTTTTCGCTTTATTGGTATGAGGAGCTGTTCCGTGACGAAGAAGCGCTCTCTGCATTGAAAAATTCGCTGCTTTTGGCGGTTCTGTCCTCACTGCTGGCAACTGCCGTGGGAACCTTCGCCGCATTCAACATTTCCAGAGCAAAAAACAAGTACTACCAAAAAGCAATGGAAGCGGTGTCCAACATTCCCATGATGAATCCCGATATCGTTACGGGCGTTTCCATGATGCTCTTGTTCGTGGGCGTCGCAACGCTTCTCGGTATAGGAAATTCTTTGGGCTTTTGGACCATGCTCATAGCGCATACCACCTTCAATTTGCCTTATGTGATCCTTTCCGTATTGCCAAAGTTCAGACAAATGGATAAGAGCCTCACCGAGGCGGCGCTGTATCTCGGATGCACGCCAAGGCAGACCTTTTTCCGTGTAGAGCTTCCGTATATC
>JAFTMU010000238.1 GCA_017452215.1 Clostridia bacterium | reverse complement strand
TATCGCCAAGGCAATGGGCGTTGAGGGAACCGAGAAGAGGAGCTTTGCGGAATACCGCAAGGCAGCTGTTGACGCTGTCTGCCAGCTCTCCATCGACGTAGGCAGTCCTCAGGATCTCAAGGAGATCGCAAAGGAGGAGGATATCCAATTCCTCTCCGAGTCGGCAATGGCAGACGCTTGCCGTCCCGGTAACCCCAAGGATCCCACCTTGGAGGATATCATTGCACTCTACCGTTCTTTGATGTAATCAATGAGGTGTAATGTCATTGCACACCACTCTTTGGTGTGATCAAGAGATTGCACTTTGATGTGATCAAAGGGGCTTAATATTGGGCGAAAGGCACTCAAACGGGTTCCTTTCGCCTGTTTTTTAATTAACGAACTTTGTCATATGATAGTGGAAGTTGTGAATATAATTTGAATTTTTTGTGAATTTCAGTCTTCTGCATCTTACATTTTTTTGAAAAATATGGTATAATATAGGTACAGATTTCCCAAAGGAGGAGCGCACGGTGTTCCAAAAAGACGAGTATGTATTTTATGAATCGGGAGGAATTTGCAGGATCTCTGACATTCAAATCTCCCCTCTGGAAGGTATGCCCGCCGACCGTGAATATTACGTTTTGCAATCCGTTCACGATAAAAACGGAGTTATATACATCCCCGTGGATAGCGACAGGGTATTCTTGCGCCGCCTTTTGAATCGTGAGGAGGCACAGGCTCTTTTGGACAGCATTCCCTCCGTTGAGGTCATTATTGAAGAAAACGCCAAGCTCTTGCGCAATAAATATTTGGAGGCAATGCGTACCCATCAGCCCCTGGAATGGGTGAGGATCATTAAAACGGTCTACCGCCGCACTACCGATCCCGAGCGTCAGCGTCAGCGTCTTTCCGAAACCGAGCGAAGCCTTGCCGAAAACGCAAAGCGCTATTTGTACACTGAGCTTTCCCTGGCGTTGGGACATCCCGTGGAGGGCATGGAGGAATATATTATAGAGCACGTCAAAAAGATGGCGTAAGTGGTGAATATATAATATAAGAGGAAGAAAAACCGTGAAAAATGCGGTTTCTTCCTCTTTGTTTGTTGACAGAGCTTCACTTTTGTGTTATACTAAACGAGGAAAAATTCTCTTGAACAGGGGGAAACGGATGTGAAATTAGAAGGCTTGACAGTGAATATTCTGGGAGATAGCATTACCGAGGGCGTAGGTGTCTCTGATCCGAGAAATAACCGCTATGATAATATCCTTAAGCGCAACTGCAAGCTACGCACAGTGTACAATTATGGTGTCAGCGGTTCCCGTTTGGCATATCAGACGGTTGCGGCATCTGTGGATCATCCCCGTTGGGAGGAGAACTTTTGCGACAGGGCAAAAGAGATGCAGCCCGATGCTGATCTTTTGATCGTCTATGGTGGAATGAACGATTACATTCACGGAGATGCCCCCATCGGGCAGATGGGCGATCAGACGCCCCACACATTTTGTGGTGCTGTGTATTATTTAATGAATCTGTTGACTCGGGAAATGTACCCGGGCAAGCCTGTGATTTTTCTGACGCCCGCACGTTCCTTCTACAACAAGGAACAGAGAGATACCGAGCCCTCCGCATGGTCGATCAAACGTGCAGACGCTATGCCTGTACGTGGATATGCCGAGATCATTCTGGAAACGGCAAAGCAATTTGGCATTCCTGTATTGGATCTATATCATGAACTGGGAATCGACCCCAACAATGAAAAGGATTTTCAAAATTACACCGTTGACGGCTTGCATTTCAATGATGCAGGGCACCGTATTATCGCAAGCAGGATCAAAGCCTTTTTGGAGCGTCTATAAAATACTTCCTATTATTATATAGCAAAAAGAACGCATACACCAAGCGGTGTATGCGTTCTTTTTAGCTTATCGATTTATCAATTTGATTATTTCCAAAGCTTTTTGGTGATGCAGCCGGTGACGCACATCAAGAGCATTGCGGCGGTGCCTGCAACGGCAAGCGCCTTTGCGGAGTATGCCTTGACGTCGGTGGTCTCGTAAACGTCGATGGGGTTTTCCTCCTCGGCGTTGCGGAAGATCTCTACCTTGAGGGTACGGGTTTGCTTGATATAAGGATTGTAGTTGGTCTCTTTGAGGTCACGGGCGATGCGATCAATGGTGTCGCAGCAAGCCTTTTTTGCCTCGCAGCACTTGCGGGAGAGCTTTTCGGTTGCGCTTTCCTCGGTGGCAACGGTTTCCTCATTTACCAGCTCTTCATTCATAATCATGTTTTCGTTTTCCATATTTGTTTTCCTCCGTCATATTATTGATAGATTATGCAAATTGAATCTGATTTATTCCTTTTTTTCGCTTAAATTTACGGTGATAACAAAGCCACTGTCATTATCTCCCGAAACGGTGTAAGCAAAATTGGTAGGAACACGGAACTGTGTCAGCTCCTCCGAGCCTGCGGGGGCATAATAGACCTCGTATGCGTTGCCG
>JAFTMU010000237.1 GCA_017452215.1 Clostridia bacterium | reverse complement strand
TTTGACGGCATGAGCATTGCACGTGCCATCGTGGAGTATACCAACAGCCGAAAGATCGGCGCCAAGACTCTGTTTGCCACCCACTATCACGAATTGACCGTGATGGAGGAGGAATTTGACGGCATCGTTAACTATAACATCGCCGCCAAAAAGAGGGGAGACAGCGTTACCTTTTTGCGTAAGATTGTCCGTGGCTCTACCGATGACAGCTACGGTATTGAGGTCGCCAAGCTGGCGGGACTGCCGAACGAGGTCATCAAAAGAGCCCGTGAGGTGCTTGCCGCCGTGGAGGAGACCTCCCGTGCGGTCAGCGAGAGCGACACGGGCACCAAGGGCAAAAAGAAGCCCGCCGTCAAGGATGAAACTCTCATTTCCTTTGACGACGTTAACAATGAGCAGATCATCAACGAGCTCAAAGCAGTGGATCTGAACGCTCTCTCGCCCTTTGAGTGTATGTCCTTTTTGTTCGATCTGAAAAAGAGGCTTTAAGAGAGACGGCGTTACCCAAAAATACGAAAAAAGGAGGAAGACCCATGGGAAAGATCAACGTTTTGCCCTTTGCGGTGGCAAATCTCATTGCCGCAGGCGAGGTGGTAGACCGCCCTGCCTCGGTGATCAAGGAATTGATGGAAAACGCCATTGATGCAGGCGCTGACCGCATCACTGTGGAAATTCAAAACGGCGGCGTGACCTTTATGCGTGTCAGCGACAACGGTTGCGGCATGACCCCCGAGGATCTCCCCGTGGCGATCCGCCGACACGCCACCAGCAAGATCAGGGAGGCTGCCGACCTGGACGGCATTCTGACGCTGGGTTTTCGTGGCGAGGCGTTGGCTGCCATCGCCTCGGTATCCGACGTGCGCATTATTTCCAAAACCGAGGACGCCCAGCTTGGCGCCGTATTGGAGGCGCATAACGGCAATATCGTCAGCGTCAGCGAGCAGGGCTGCTCTACGGGCACCTCGGTGATCGTGGAAAATCTCTTTGCCAACGTTCCCGCACGCCGTAAGTTTTTGAAACGAGACGTGACCGAATCCATGGCGGTGAGCGCCAACGTGGAAAAGGTGGCGCTTTCCAATCCGCAGATCTCCTTCCGTCTGATCATTGACGGGAACTTGAAGCTGGAGACCGCAGGGGACGGAAACCTGCAAAATACCATCTATTCGGTTTTCGGCAAGGAGTTTGCTTCACGCCTGATCCAGGTCAACAGTGACAACGACGGGATCGAGGTCTCTGGCTTTATCGGCAGAACCGATAATTTCAAAGCCAATCGCAATTATCAGAATTTCTTTATCAACGGCCGTTTTGTCAAGAGCAAGACTGCCATGGCGGCATTGGAGCAGGCGTATACCTCGTATATGCCCCCCGAAAAGTTCCCCGCTTGCGTGCTTTACATCAAAATCAACCCCAGCCGTGTGGACGTCAACGTGCATCCCGCAAAATTGGAGGTGAAATTCTCCAACGAAAAGGCGGTGTTCGAGGCGATCTATTACACGGTGCGCACGGCTTTGGAGAGCAACGTTACCCGTCCCTCCATGCAGTTGAATTTTGGCGCCAAGGGGAAGCAGAGCGGCTTTGCGCCCAAGGTGTCGGCGGCAAATCTGCCTGTGCAGGACGGCAAGAGGGAATCCCTGGCGGCAAGACAGCTTTCCTATGACTTGGAAAACAGGACCCAGCCCCAGCCACAGATGCGCATGACCGCCGAGGAGTACCGTCGCTTTTACGGAGAAGCGCCCAAGGCGGGCACAGGCTCGTTCCACGCTCCCTCGGTGGAAAGGGAGCAGCGGGATCCCGTGGACAATCACGGGAAGGTTCCTGTCATGACACCGCCTCCAAAGGAAGAACAAGCTCCCGCAACTGTCGCACCTGCGACGAAGGCTTCCCCCATATCTGCGCCGCCTCCGCCCATTTCCAAGGTGGAAGAAAAGAAAGAGCCC
This sequence comes from Clostridia bacterium, assembly GCA_017452215.1. Classification (GTDB taxonomy): domain Bacteria; phylum Bacillota; class Clostridia; order Oscillospirales; family CAG-272; genus UMGS1865. The sequence goes on along the minus strand of JAFTMU010000237.1, from coordinate 196 downwards.
GCTGTGCAACCCACGCCGATTCCCAAAGAGGAGCAGACCGTCTCCAATGTGCCCGCAGAGGAAGCAAGACCCGCTCCCTATTGGCGCATTGTCGGTGAGGTGTTCAACTCCTACGTGATCGTACAGACCGAGGACAAGATGCTCATCGTTTACAAGCATTCCGATCACGATCGGATTCTGTTTGAAGGATTGAAGG
>JAFTMU010000236.1 GCA_017452215.1 Clostridia bacterium | reverse complement strand
TTTGGCCTACGGTGAGTGCATCTATTCCATCACTTACACCGCAAAGGCCGACTGCTTTGACAGCCATATCCCCGAGGTGGAGCAAATCCTCCATGCGTTCACCTTCCGTTAAGAGGTACCCCATGACCCAACAACCTTGTATTTATTTGGACAACAGTGCCACCACCCCCCTCAGCTCTGCGGCAAAGGCGGCCATGCTGGAAGCCATGGAGCAATACGGCAACCCCTCCTCCCTCCATACCATGGGGCAGGAGGCCGAGACCCTTCTGCGCCGTGCACGGGAGCAGGTCTTGGCCGCACTGGGCGTTCGCCCCCGTCAAGGCGGCACCCTGATCTTTACCTCCTGCGGCACCGAGGCCACCTCGCTGGCCCTTTTCGGCTGTGCCTACGCCAAGGAACGCCGAACGGCACGCCACATTCTCATCACCGATTCGGAACATCCCTCGGTGACCAAAGCCGCCGAGCGGCTGGAAGCGGACGGTTTTTCCGTCATCAAGATTTCCACCAAAGGCGGTGGGCTGGATCTGGCGCAACTGGACGACTTCCTTGCCAACGGCCCCGATCTGCTCATGGCTTCCCTCATGTTGGTCAACAACGAGACAGGCGCACGTTATGAGGTAGAGGAAGCCTTTCGGCGCATCAAAGCACGGTATCCGGAAGCGGTCACCCATTGCGATGCGGTGCAGGGCTTTTTGAAAATTCCCTTTACAGTTTCCTCCTTGGGAGCCGATCTGATCACGGTCAGCGGCCACAAGCTCCACGCCCCCAAGGGTGTGGGTGCCCTTTACGTTTCCCCCGAGCTCATCAAGAAGAAAAAGATCATTCCCTTTTTGGTGGGCGGCGGACAGGAGAACGGTTGGCGATCGGGAACGGAAAACGTGATCGGCATTGCCGCCTTCGGTGGGGCGGCGGCGGATATCCACGGCAGACGAAAGGCCATCGAGGAGCATCTGAAGGAGCTGTACGCTTATGCAGAGGAACAGCTTGCTCCCTTGGAGCTGCGTATCAACCGTCCGATCCGTCACGTCTCCCATATTCTCCATCTCACCCTGCCCCATATCAAGAGTGAAACTGCGCTGCATTTTCTGTCAAGCAAAGGAATTTACGTGTCCAGCGGATCGGCTTGCTCGGCCCACTCCCGCAAGACCAGCTCGGTCCTGTTGGCCTACGGCCTGACCGAACAGGAAGCCGACTGTTCCCTTCGCATCAGTTTTTCGGAGTATACCAAAAAGGAGGACATCGATGCCTTGGCGGAAGCCTTGGCCGAGGCACTCCATCGTTTGGTACGAATCAAATAACCGTAAAAAAACAATCAACCACAGCCCCTACCGGCAAGCTGTGGTTGATTGTTTTCCTTTTTGTCATCCTTCTGTCGGATACACAAACTGCGCAGAACCGGTCTCCAAAGCGGCCAAATAACGTGCCGCCTCCTCCTTGGCCGCCTCTACGGACAGCTCACGGTAGTTGCCGCATTCCTTGCGTGTCGCTCCAAACATAGGACCGTCATGAGCAACGATCTGCCCCAAGATCTCCTTGACCTTGGCCAACACCTTCTCGTTGTCGGCATTTCTCACCAACAGATAAAAACCCGTCCGACACCC
>JAFTMU010000235.1 GCA_017452215.1 Clostridia bacterium | reverse complement strand
ATCGGCGATACCGTCGGTGGGCATTAAGTGCAGGTCGTCGTGGAACGTGATCTCATCGCCGCGAACGCCCAGATTGTCGTTGAAATGAGTGTGACAGAGCTTCTCGCCGTACAACGCCAGCATATCTCGGTGCTCGTTGTAGCACATCTCATGACCGGTATCCAGGCAGAAGCCGATAGACGGCTCGTTCCAAAAGGCCTTCATGATGGCGGCCAAATATTCCTCACCCTCTACGTTTTCAAAGCCCAACGTCACGCCCAGCTTGTTGGCCACCTCGATCACACGGGCATAATTGTCCAAGCCGATCTGGGTGGGGGTATGATCCTTGAACCCGATAAAAGGATGAATGACCATCACGGGAATATCAAAGCGGGCACAATCCTTGACGCACTCAATCAGCTGATTGGTGACGAAATCACCTGCCTCGCCGCCCTCCCAAAGGAATTTTACCTTGTGCTCTCCGCTAAAAGGAGAGTGAATGGATTGTTGAATCAAACCGAGCTGTGCCGCCTTGTTGGCAATGGCCTCAGTCATATCGGGGATCCAACCGGTAAAGAAAGCGTCAAAGCCGACTCGCTTCATGATCTCCATTTGCTCGATGTCGGTCAATGTGCTTCGCATGGTAGCAAGTCCAAGCTGATAGGTTTTCATGTTGCTTCCTCCCATGAATCAAATTATTGGTTGTGTTTCTTGTAGTAGTTCATCAGGCAACCGCACAGGATGATCTCTTTTTCGTCCTCGGTCAAGCCTTTGACGTACAGAATCAAGTCCTCCACCCGTCCGTCTGCACGGATGACCTTGGCGGCAAATTCCTCCTTGCCGGCCAGCAAAGCGGAACGGAGAGCAGGGACGAACACGTAATCTCCCACCTCATAGGAGAACTCGGTTCCTTCTGCCAGCGTAAAGGGCAGAATACCCCAGTTGATGCAGTTGGAGCGATAACGCTTGGTGGCAAATTCGTAGCAAATATTGGCAAAGCCGCCCAATACCTTTTGGCAGGAGGCCGCTTGCTCACGGGCAGAACCGTCACCTGGCTTATTGGCAAAAACACAAGAGCCAAACTGGGTGTCATTCATCAGTTCCTCGGCCTTGCCCACTGCAGAAAGAACACGCATCAGCTCCTCGGGGTTTTCACCCTGCCGTCTGGCCGCCTCGGTGGCCGCCACCGCCTTGGAATTTCCCACGTAATCGGGCACACGGCGGGAGAGGGCAAACTCAGCAAGGCGCAGAGGATTGGAGCGGTAGGAGGAGGTCTCACCGGAGGGAATCAGCTCGTCGGTGGTGGTCACGGGGTCATGAATGACGGCTGCCAGCTTCACCAACAGATGCTCCGACAGGTCATACTGTGCGGGCCAATCGGTGATGTTGGGACCAAGAATCAGCTCGGCTTCGGGCTGTGCTTTTCCAAAGCCGTAATAAACCCGCTTTTCGTAAACCGTCTTGTCGAAATGGTATTCGTGGGGCGTATACTCATAATCCACGTCGGTTGCCGCCGTGATGCGTCCGCCGTTCCGTGCGGTAGCCGCAATGCTGCGGGCATCCATTAGAGCGACACCCGAGAGCTGTCCCTCACCGGGCTTGGAGCCCTCGCGGTTGGGGAAGTTACGGGTGGT
>JAFTMU010000234.1 GCA_017452215.1 Clostridia bacterium | reverse complement strand
CAAGGCGACCACCGAGGAGCACCTTGGCTTCACAGGGGAAAAGCTGGGAATCGCCGCTCACGCCGTTTGTCTTTTGATCAAAAAATAAAAAAGCACCCTTTGCACGGATCTCTCCTCCCCACTTCTTTGTTTTTCTTCTTCCCTTCCGTGTTCAGAATGCGAATCTTCATTATCATAGTATGCCGCACGTCGGTCTTTTGACAAAAAACTACACCGTTCGGCATTATTTGGAAAGGAATTGACCATGATCTACATCGCTCCCTCTATGCTTTCTGCCAACTTTGCAGAGCTTGGCAAGGATTTAAAAAGAATTGCCGACGCAGGCGCCAATTATCTTCATTTGGACGTAATGGACGGCATTTTCGTTCCCAACTTCAGCTTTGGCACTCCCGTCATCGCTTCCATTCGTCCCCATAGCAAGCTGATCTTTGACGTACACCTGATGATCAAGGATCCTCTGCGCTACGTTGACGATTACGTGAAGGCAGGTGCCGACATCATTACCTTCCATTTGGAAAGTGACTCGAACACAGAGGAGACCATCAAGCGCATCAAATCCAAGGAGGTTCGTTGCGGCTTGGCAATCTCCCCCGCCACGCCTGTGGAGGAGATCATTCACTACCTTTCCCAAATCGATATGGCACTGATCATGACCGTTGTTCCCGGCTTTGGCGGACAGGCACTTATTCCCGAAACCTAGGAAAAGGTCAAGGCAGTCAAGCGTTACGCCGAAAGCAAGCAGCTGAAATTGGACATCGAGGTAGACGGCGGACTGAAACCCGAGAACGTGGCTCTTGCCACCGAGGCAGGTGCAAACGTGATCGTTGCAGGCTCTGCGATCTTCAACGCAAAGCATCCCAAGGCAGTCATTGCCGCAATGAAAAACACCGCTGCCGAGCACCCTTACAAAGCATGATAAAACAGCCGCAAGCATGATGAGCTTGCGGCTGTTTTATGTATATTCATTGTGTTTTTTTTAAACGAATTGTTAAGTAAAGAGAAAAATCAGCGGAATGGTAATGCAGGAAAGCAGGTGCGATACCAACGCCATACCAGCTGCCACCGAGGTATCCTTCCCGTATGCGCTGGGGATCACCACCGTGTTTAGTCCAAGAGGCATCGCAAGCGCACACAGAGCGCAGATCTCAAAGCCATACGGCAGAGGCAGCAGTTTAAAGAGTCCCAGTGCCACAACGGGGATCGCCACAAGACGAATTACACTGATCAAATAGATACTTTTGTTTGTAAAGGTCTTTTTGATATCGATATTGGACACCGTCATACCCGTAAGCAGCATTGCAACGGGAGACATACAGCTTCCCAGTGCCGAAATAGAGGAGCTGAGGAAGCCCGGGAGAGCAAAATCCGGAAACGGTGTTTTTAAAAGCCCAAGGATCATACCGATGAATACCCCCAAAAACATGGGATTGACAATGCTCTTCAAGCGCTCCTTCAAGCTCACCTTTCGCTCTCCGTCGATCAGCAACGCAGAGATCCCCCATGCGTATATGGCAATATAGAGCGGAAGAATGTAAATTGCGTAATCTCCATAAAATTGCGGATATACTCCCCTTACCACGGACAAGCCCATATAACCGAAATTGGAAAAGATCAGTCCGTAGGTATAGACGTTCTGCGTAAATTTATCCTTCGTCAATCTTTTTGACAAGAAGAAAGCCATGGGAATACTGATGGCAAGAATTACTGCGCAAAACAGGATCAAAAGTCCGGAGGAGCCAAGTCTTGATACGGTAAAGTCCTTCATAAAGGTATCAATCATTACTGCGGGAATGAGGATCAGACTTTCCAGCTTTGCAAGCACAGAGGCACTTCCATCTGGGATCAGCTTATATTTTCCCAAAAGAAAGCCAACGAGGATCAAGGAAAACAAGTACAGTGTTTGATTGATCGTAGAGGTGAAAATTTCCATATCAAAAGCACTCCTTTACAAAAACAAAACACATTTATTATACTCTTACAAATGAAAAAAGTCAAGTATTTTTTTCTTGTTTTTATTAAAACGTGAAAATAAAGTTCAAAATTGCCAAAATTATGAAAATAAAGCTCAAAATTGAGATATTTCTATTGAAAAAAGCCTTTTATTGTGTTATAATGTTATGGATTATTGTATGAAAGCTCTTGAAAGCAAAGGAGATCAAATATAATGAAATTAGGTATCGTAGGACTTCCGAACGTGGGTAAAAGCACGCTTTTCAACGCATTGACCAATGCGGGTGCTGAATCGGCAAACTACCCTTTTTGTACCATTGAGCCAAACGTTGGCGTTGTAACCGTGCCGGACAAGCGTTTGGATTTTTTGGCTGATATACACCATCCCAATAAATACACCCCTGCTGTGATCGAATTCGTTGATATTGCAGGTCTTGTCAAGGGAGCTTCTAAGGGAGAAGGTCTTGGAAATCAATTTCTTGCCAACATTCGTGAGGTAGATGCGATCCTGCACGTGGTTCGTTGCTTCGAGGATGATAACATCATTCACGTTGACGGTCAGATCGACCCGATGCGAGATCTTGAAACCATCAATCTAGAATTGATCTTTGCCGACATGGAGGTCTTGGAGCGCCGCATGGACCGCACAAGAAAGGCCATGAAGGCAGACAAGAAATACGGTGCAGAGCTTGCTGTATTTGAAAAGCTGATGGCTGCTCTTGCCGAGGGCAAATGCGCCCGTACTGTGGAATTAACCGAGGACGAGGAGGCTTGCCTCTATGACACTCCCCTTCTGACCCGCAAGCCCGTGATCTACGTTGCCAACGTCAACGAGGATCACGCTGCTGAGGAGCCCTTGGATAACGCCTCCTACGTTGCATTGAAGGAATATGCGGCGAGCGAGCACTCGCAGATCATTCCCATTTGCTGTCAGATCGAGGCGGAAATCGCTCAGCTGGATGCAGAGGAAAAGGCAATGTTCCTCTCCGACCTTGGAATTGAGGAAAGCGGTCTTGACCGTTTGATCAAGGCAAGCTATGCTCTCTTGGGTTTGATCAGCTTTTTGACCGCCGGTCCCGACGAGTGCCGTGCATGGACGATCCGCAAGGGAACGAAAGCGCCGAAAGCTGCCGGAAAGATCCACTCCGATATTGAAAGAGGCTTTATTCGTGCAGAGGTTCTTGCGTTTGACGATCTTGTGAAATACGGCTCGATGAATGCCGCCAAGGAGGCGGGTGTGCTCCGCAGCGAAGGAAAAGAATATATCATGCAGGACGGAGATATCGTATTCTTCCGCTTTAACGTATAAAATCACACAAAAAGAACCGCTTTGGTGACTACCAAGGCGATTCTTTTTTATTTACAGTGCTGCGTAAACTGCGTTGCGCAGACGGGGTTGATAATAGGTCTCATAGGAATTTTGCATATGATGCGCATAAAAATACGCAAGATGCCTTTCGGGATCGACGTGGATGGTCGCTCCCGCAGCGCCTCCCCAGCAAAATTCTCCTAAAGAGCCGTTAGAGCCGTTCTTTGCCCGATCAATCATCGTTTGTACACCAAGAGCATATCCCTGTCCAATGTGCGTTCCCCAACCATCAAAATTGGAAGAATCGATGCTTGCATTCAGTTGATTGGTCCGCAGAAGATCGATCGTACCGCTCCCCAAAATTTTTTCGCCCGTTGCTCCAACACCACCGTTGGAAAGCGCATTTGCAAGCTTGGCGTAATCCTCAACGGAAACGGTAATTCCCGCTCCGCCGCTGTCGTATTCCTCTCCAAACACCAAGTAGTTATTCTTTCCCATATTGACGATCGTTCCCTCTACGTCATGAACCGAAGCGGCTTGTAAGGCGATGGGATCCAAATCGGAGTTGATACGGTAGGTATATTGCTCCGCCATACGGGCAAAGGTGTCATTGGTCGGGTGATAGCAGGCGGTTTTCATATCCAAAGGATCAAAAATATGCTTTTGCATATACTCACGGAATTTTTCTCCCGATATCGCTTCGACCGTAGCGGCAAGGACGTCATGGCAAAGGCTGTACGACCATTTGCTCCCCGGTTCAAATTGCAACGGATCCTCAGCAAGGCAACGAGCGACCTGAAGCGTATCCATTTTACCGCCCGTAAGAGCATCTGCTTTTTTTCTCCACGGAGCGTGAGTATTGTAATCAAACCCCGCCGTCATGGTAAAAAGGTGGCGCATGGTGATGGGACGGGTTGCTTTTTTGATCTCGCCGCCTGAAAGACGGACATTCACATTGCGAAATTCGGGAATATAGTAATACAAAGGATCGTCCAAAAGGAATTTACCACGCTCGTAAAGCTGCAATGCAGCCGTAACGGTCGCAACCTTGGAGCAAGAATAGATATTGAACAGCTCCCCCCCTCGCATGGGTACCCTTTTCTCCAAATCGGAGAATCCCGATTGATAGGAGAATACCTGTTGACCGTCCTTATAAACGACAATAGAATTTCCGGGAATGATCCATGAGGTCAAGTCGTTCATAAACTCCTTTAAGCATGAAAAATCCATAGTTTTTCCTTTCCCCTCCGGGCTTAAGCGCCGATTCTCTTTTCCAAAGCCTCTCTGATGGCAAGAATGAACTCACGGGAATTGACAGAGGTGGTCTTGGTTCCCTCTGCAACAAGTCCCACAAGGTCCTTGGTCATGATACCTGCGTTGAGGGTGTCGATGCAAGCGGCTTCCAGATCGTTTGCAAAGGAAACAAGGTCATCAAGACCGTCCAGCTCGCCTCTCTTGCGCAATGCGCCCGACCACGCATAGATAGTAGCCATGGGGTTGGTGGAGGTCTCCTCTCCCTTGAGGTAGCGGTAGTAGTGACGGGTGACAGTGCCGTGAGCTGCCTCGTACTCGTATTTTCCGTCGGGGGAAACGAGAACGGAGGTCATCATGGCGAGAGAGCCGAACGCAGTGGATACCATATCGCTCATAACATCGCCGTCATAGTTCTTGCAAGCCCAGATGAAGCCGCCCTCGCTGCGAATAACACGGGCAACCGCATCGTCGATGAGAGTATAGAAGTAGGTGATGCCTGCTTCCTCGAATTTCTCCTTGTAGTCTGCTTCAAAGATCTCCTGGAAGATCAGCTTGAAGGTCTGGTCGTACTGCTTGGAGATGGTATCCTTGGCGGAGAACCACAGATCCTGCTTGGTGTTGAGGGCATATTGGAAGCAGGAATGCGCAAAGGAGCGAATGGAATTATCCTTATTGTAGCTTCCCTGCAACACACCCGAGCACTCGAAATCGTACACCGTTTCACGGAAGGTCTCGTTTCCGTTCTTATCGGTGAACACCATCTCTGCCTTTCCCTCTGTGGGAACACGGTATTCGGTTGCCTTATAGATATCGCCGTAGGCGTGACGGGCGATGGTGATGGGCTTGTTCCAATTTCTCACTGCGGGACGAATGGAATCGATGAGAATGGGCGCACGGAACACGGTACCGTCCAAAATGGCACGAATGGTTCCGTTGGGGCTCTTCCACATCTCGCTCAAATTGTATTCCTCTACACGCTGCTTATTGGGCGTGATAGTAGCGCACTTGACTGCGACGCCGTATTTTTGCGTTGCGTAGGCAGAATCAAAGGTGACCTTATCCTTGGTCTTTTCTCTTTCGGGAAGTCCGAGGTCGTAATACTCTGTTTTCAGATCCACAAACGGAAGCAGAAGCTCCTCCTTGATCATCTGCCAGAGAATTCTTGTCATTTCGTCGCCGTCCATCTCGACCAGCGGTGTTTTCATTTGAATTTTATTCATGTTCATTGCCTCCAAAATAAACGGGTGCTCAAAGCTGTTCCTTGGTGTAAGCAAGCAGGCTTCCTGCTTTCAAAATTGCCTTCTGGCGCTCGGTGAATGCGCAGGAAAGCGGGATCGTCTCTCCTGTGGTCTCGTTGGTCAGAAGCATCTCGCCTGTATCCATTCCGTTCCATACGTTGGAAATGGACAGCGTATCGCCTT
>JAFTMU010000233.1 GCA_017452215.1 Clostridia bacterium | reverse complement strand
GGGAAGAGCGGCAAACACGGAGAACGTACGGGGAGAACCTCCCACCATCATCGTTACGGTGTATACTCCCGCCTCGTTCAATACCATCTCCCCCACACCCGTGCCCGTATCCGGATAGGAAACGTTGCCAAGGGGGGAATCCACACGAATACTCTCGCAGTTGGCGATAGCATTCACGGTCAGCGTGTCACCGCAATAGTAAGACACCCGATCCACCACGGTGGGGAAGGAATACTCCAGCATATTTTGCATCAGCACAACGAAATCCAAAAGCACGGGGAGATTGGATTTGTGCAGATCAAAGGCAAATACCACCTCACGGTTGCCGTAGGTGTTGGTTCCCGCAAAGATCACGGGATTTGCCTGATAAGAAAACAGCGTTGTAAAATTGCGATAGATACCGCATTTGGTATATTCGGAAAAATACAGTCCCTCGCCGCCGATTCCCTCGGTCAGCTTTTTCGTCATGGTAGACGAGGAGGCGGAGAGCTCGGGAGCGCCTGCTTCCTCCAACACCACGCTTCCCTGTACGCTAAAGCCCGACTCGGGAACGCTTGCCGTGGGATTGATCAACCACACAGCGCCGTCACGGGGCATCTCCCCCGGCGCATAGGTATCGAAAATATAAAGTCCGTATCCGTCCTGCCCATCGTATGCCTCGGTGGAAAGGACCTCCATTTTGGAAAATCCGATGGACGCCAGCGCCGTTTGAATAAAATAGGGACGGTCACTGACCAGGAGCGTATCATAGGAGTTCTCGTTCTTCAGGTCGAACACAATGAATGCATTGTCCAAGGACATTGCGTCCTCTTCGGCAATGGCAAGCTTCAGGGAGGCAAAGGTCTTACACGCATGGGTGATGGAAAAAACGGTCTTTTCCCCTTTTTTCGCATCTACCGTGACGCTCTTTACAGGCTCCTCGGCACCGTCGATGAAAAGCTCCACCGTCAGCGCATGATCCGAGGTATAGGAGGTAACGCTTCCCGTCACCGTCAATTCCCCGTCAACGATCTTGTGCTCCACGTCGGCAATGGCAAAGTTTTCTTCCTCCCCCGCCACACAGATCAGTTCGGCATTCTTGATCTCCTCGCCCTCGGCGTCGGTGATAAAATAAGCCTTTGCGGCAGGATTTTGAGAGAAATACGTCTGTGCCTTACGAAGGGCGTCCTCATGATCGGGCTCGGTGTGAGAGACGTTCGCCTCTCCTAAAAGGAAGAGTGCCTGCTCCTTATCGCTTACCCGCTCAAACACCGTATCCGCTCTCTCCCCTACAAGGATCAGGGAATAGGTGCTGCCCTCCGTGGATGCGGAAATGATCTCACCGATCTTTTCCTTTCCCCACTCAAATCTGGTTTTTTCCTCGGTCATCAGATTCATACTGCCCGAGGCATCCAATACAAAGCAATATTCATGCGCCCCCCCAGGAACGGTAAAAACGGGATGCGCAATGATGAGAGAGATCACCAGAACAGCAGCGATCTGCAGGATCAGACTGATGATGCCCGCCAAGCGGCTGAGGGGATTGCGACGCTTAAGAAAGCGCTCGCTGAGCGTCCACAGATACGTGGAGGGAATGGTCTGCTCGGTATACTTGCTTTTGATGATGTAGATGATGATCAAAATCGGGATGCCAAGCAATCCAAGCAATCCCATAGGATACAGAAAGCTCATTTCAACACCCCCATATCCACAAGCCTTTGGAAGAAGATATCCGACACGCTATCCTCGGCTCCCGCCAACAGATAGGCACCGCCTCTGGAAAGGCAAAAATTTCTCAAACGATCCGTGACGTACAGTAGCGCATCCTTATAGGCGTTTGCAATATCACGGTCAATGTTTTTTCGGTAGCTTTTTTGCAGAGCCTCGGAGTCAAAGAAATGCATCTTGCCTCTTGCCTGGGGACGAAGCTCCTCACGGGAAAGCACTTGAATGCAAAGAACGTCCCGCTTCTTTTGCGTCAGATGATCAATGGCATCCTCGTAATTGTTATCGGTCAAAAAATCCGAGATCAGCACCGAAAGGCCGTCTCCCCTTCCCACGTTTGCGGGAAGCAGAGCTTCGCTGATGTAGCTATCCCCGTAAAACTCGATATCGTTGAGCTTGGAAACCGATTCCAGATACGCTTCCTTGCCCACGATCCCGCCGATCACCTCGATGATCTCCTTGTCCCGAATAAGACAGACCGAGACCTTGTCCATTTCACAAACCGAAAGATACGCCAATGTGGCTGCGATCCGTATCGCCTGCACGGCTTTCTCGCTTTTGCCGTACTCCATGGAGCGGCTGGCATCGATATAGATCTTCGTATGCATTTGTCTCTCGTCGAGATACAGCTTTTGATAGAGCTTATCAAAACGGGCGTATGCGTTCCAATCGATCTTCGTGATATCGTCGCCCGCCACGTAGTCCCGATAATCGGCAAACTCGCAGGAGGAGCCGTAGCTCCGACTGCGGCGGTTGCCGCCGAACAGACCTGCCACGTTGTTTTTGAGCAGGGATTGCAAGGTCTCCACCTGCTGCAAAAAGGCTTCGTTAATGGCAAACTTACTCATATTCCGTCGCCCGACTTACCTTTTGATCTCTTTCATCAGCATGCCGATCACGTCATCCACCGTCAAGCGGTCATTCACGGCATTGTAGTTGATCTTCAAGCGGTGGCGCAAAACGGGACGGGCAAGCGCCTCGATGTCCTCGTAAGAAACGTTATAGTTTCCGTTGATCAGCGCACGGACCTTTGCGCAGGTGATCAGCGCCTGGGCTGCACGGGGGGATGCGCCGTTTTTGATGTACTTCTTTGCGGTATCCGATGCTTTTTCCAGCTCGGGGTGTGTGCCGGATACCAAGCGGATGGCATACTGCACGATCTCGTCCAGCACGGGAACGCTTGCCGCCAGTGCCCGCATTTCCATGATGGTGCTACCGTCGATCACCGCCTCGGCGCTCTCGTCCATGGTGACCTGGGTCATCTTGACGATATCAAACAGCTCCTCGTCAGTAGGATACTCCATGATCAGCTTGAACACAAAGCGGTCCATCTGCGCCTCGGGCAGAGGGTAGGTGCCGTCCTGCTCGATGGGGTTCTCGGTTGCAAGCACGAAGAAGGGCTCACGGAGCTTGTATGTGGTGTTACCCACAGTGATCTTGTGCTCCTGCATGACCTCAAGCATTGCAGACTGTGTCTTGGGCGTTGCACGGTTGATCTCGTCCGCCAAAACCAAACTTGCAAAAATGGGGCCTCTCTTAAAAACGGTATTCAGCTTTCCGTTTTCGTCCTTTTCGATGATATTTGCACCCGTCACGTCGGCGGGCATCAGGTCGGGAGTGAACTGAATACGGGAAAAAGGAAGACTCAGTGTCTTACCGAGGGAGCGCACCAAGCGGGTCTTACCCACGCCGGGAACACCCTCCAGGAGCACGTTTCCGCCTGCAATAATGGCAATCAGCACGCCGTCGACCACGTCCTCCTTACCAACCACGTCCTTGCGGAGCTCTGCTTTGATCCTTGCGATCGCTCTGCTGAATTGCTTGATCTTTTCACCGTTTTGCATCGTCGTAATATTGTTTTCCATCTTAGTTGTTCCCTTCTCAACCATCGTTATTTTCTGTGTTTCCGTTTGTATTGCCCGGGGCATTGGCGCTTCCCAAAAGGGCGGCGAAATAATCGCCGATATATTGCTTCCATTCCTCGGACAAGTCTCCGTTTTGAATGGCATCAAGCACCAATGCGTAATAGTCAAATATCACATCGCCGTATTTCACGTGCGTGTGCCCGTCGGGATCGTAGACCGTATCGTCACTGCCAAAGAGCATCTCGCCCGTTCCGATACCGCCTTCCCCAACGATCTCCTCGTCCTTTTTGTCGTTCTCCCCCTCCGAGGAATCCGAGGAATCCTCGTCAGCTTCGGGGAGGTCTTCCTCTGTGAGATCAAAAATATCCATCAGCTCCGCCACCACGTGTTCTCCCATCGTGCGGTCTGCCACCTGATCTGCAAGAGCAGCATTGGCGGAAAGGAAGAGCGCTT
>JAFTMU010000028.1 GCA_017452215.1 Clostridia bacterium | reverse complement strand
CTGATATTTCCCCTCCATGCTGCGGTAAACGGCATCGGAGCGATCACGGCGGATCATGGGCTTGTTGGTGGGGATCTCCACCACGTCCAGCTTGTAGATCTCACGGAACTCGTTTTCCTCGGTCAGCGCCGTACCCGTCATACCCGAAAGCTTGCGGTACATACGGAAATAGTTCTGGAAGGTGATGGTAGCAAGGGTCTTGTTCTCCTTTTGCACCTTCACGCCTTCCTTGGCTTCAATGGCTTGATGCAAGCCATCGGAATAGCGTCTGCCGGGCATCAGACGTCCCGTAAAGCTATCCACGATCATCACGCCCTTTTCGTTGACCACGTAATCCACGTCACGGTGCATACAGCCGTGGGCCTTGATGGCTTGCTGAACGTGGTGGGAAAGAGTGGCATTCTCGGCATCGTTGAAGTTATCCACCCCAAAGAATGCCTCTGCCTTCTTTGCGCCCTTGGAGGTCAATACGGCATTGTTTGCCTTTTCGTCCACGATATAATCGGCATCCACCGTATCGGGATCCTGCTTGGTGTCCATCTCCTTGATGACGAATTTTCTCATGGTGCGAACCAAGCGGTCTGCTCTTTCGTAGAGATCGGTAGCCGTCTCTCCCGCACCCGAAATGATCAAAGGAGTTCTTGCCTCGTCCACGAGGATCGAGTCCACCTCGTCCACAATGGCAAAGGCGTGTCCTCTTTGCACCATCTGCCTCTTATAGACCACCATGTTGTCCCGCAGATAGTCAAAGCCAAACTCGTTGTTGGTACCGTAGGTGATGTCTGCCTCATAGGCAAGACGCTTTTCCAAAGAGGTCTGCCCATGGACCACAAGTCCCGTGGTGAGCCCCATAAATTCGTATACACGTCCCATCTCCTCGGCGCCCACACGGGCAAGATAATCGTTGACTGTAACGATATGCACGCCGTTTCCTGCCAAAGCGTTGAGGTAAGCGGGGAGCGTCGCCACCAGCGTCTTTCCCTCACCCGTTTTCATTTCGGCAATGCGTCCCTGGTGCAAAACGATACCGCCCAGCACCTGCACACGGAAGGGACGCTTTCCAAGCACACGGTCATCCGCCTCACGGATCGCCGCAAATGCCTCGGGTAAAATATCGTCCAACGTCTCTCCGTCGGCAAGACGCTGCCGAAAAACGGGAGTCAAAGCCTGCAATTCGGCGTTGCTCATGCTTCGGTAGGCATCAGCCAGATCGTCAATGCGGTCGGCAATCGCCTTCAATTTTTTCAGTTGTCTTTGGCTGTAAGTACCAAAAAGCTTCGTAAACAGTGACATTCTAAAAAATCCTTTCCTTGCCTGTGGGCAATCGGAGATCATAATCGGAATTATTATACTATATTTCTTTGATAAAATATATTATAATATTGTAAATTTTGCAGATTTCCCTTGCGAAAATAAAAAAAATATGCTATCATGAATGAAAAAGCAACAGAAAGGTCCAAAAACACCGATGAGCAAGATCAATATCGTACTTCACGAGCCCGAGATCCCGCAAAATACGGGAAATATCGCACGCACCTGCGCCGCCACAGGCGCTTCCCTGCACCTCATTCGTCCCATGGGCTTTGAGGTGGACGACAGAAAGCTCAAGCGTGCGGGCCTCGATTATTGGCATCAGTTGGATATTACCTACTACGACAATTTGGCGGATTTTAATCAAAAGCATCCCGGTGCGACCATCTATTATTTCAGCACCAAGGCAAAAAACCTCTACACGGACGTGCAATACCCCGATGAGGTCTATATCATGTTCGGCAAGGAAACCAAGGGACTGCCCGAGGAGCTGCTCCACGAAAATCCCGATCAGTGTGTCCGCCTGCCCATGCGGGAGGGCTTGCGCTCCCTCAACCTCTCCAACTCCGTTGCCATTGCCGTGTACGAGATCCTGCGGCAACGTGATTTTGCGGATCTGAAAACGGCAGGAGAATTGACCCGCTTCTCCTGGGAGGAATGAGATGAAGGAAAAGGTCATGGTCGCTATGAGCGGCGGCGTAGATAGCAGCGTTTGCGCCCTTCTCTTGAAAAATCAGGGATATTCCTGCCACGGCGCAATGATGCAGCTGTTTGATGATACTAACGCTGCCCTTTGCCCGCAAAAAAAAGACGCCTTTTCTTTGGAAGCCTCAAAAGCAAAGGAGATCGCCGTAAGCTTAGGCATTCCCTTCTCTCTCATCAATATGAGCGAAGCATTTCGTCAACACGTGATGGAGTATTTCGTCAAAACCTATGAATCGGGCGGCACGCCCAACCCCTGCGTGCAGTGCAACAAAACCATGAAGTTCGGAACTCTCCTTGAGGAGGCGGACAAGCACGGATGCGCAAAGATCGCCACGGGACATTACGCTCGCATCGAACAGGACGAAAACGGAAGATACCGACTCCTGCGTGCCAAGGATCTTTCCAAGGATCAATCCTACGTGCTCTGGCAGCTCACGCAAGAGCAGCTTTCCCGAACACTGCTTCCCTTAGGAGAATTTACAAAGACAGAGATCCGTGCCCTCGCCGAGGAAAACGGCTTTCAAAATGCAACCCAGCGGGACAGTCAGGACATCTGCTTCATTCCCGACGGGGACTACGTGGGCTTTTTGGAGCGTTACACCCAAAAGGAGTACCCTGCGGGAGACTTCATCTCCCTTGACGGCACTGTTTTGGGCAGGCACAACGGCAATATCCGTTATACCGTAGGACAGCGCAAGGGGCTTGGCATTGCCCTTGGAAAACCTACCTACGTGTGCAAAAAGGACGTCGTTGCCAACACCGTGACCCTGGGCAGCAACGAGGATCTGTTCTCACGGGAGCTGACGGCGCACAGCATCAACCTTATTTCAGTGGAGCGCATCGGCACCCCCATGCGGGTGGAAGCCAAGATCCGTTACGGCGCACTCCCTGCCCCTGCCACAGCCGAGCAGATCGCTCCCGACCGTCTGCGGGTAGTCTTTGACCAACCCCAAAGAGCCATCACTTCGGGACAGTCGGTGGTTCTCTATCAAGGTGACACCGTCATTGGCGGCGGTATTATTGAATAATAAAAAAAGATCGAAGACACAACGTCTTCGATCTTTTTTTATTTCAAAAACGCCTCGATCACAGGGGAAAGCACGCCTGCCACCACCCAGATGATCCACGTCAGATGCCACCAACCCGTGAGGAAGGAAACACCGAGATACAGCGCAACGAACACCAACCAATACAGGGTGGAAATTGTTTCCGCCCACACGCTTTTTTTCTTTTTCTCTACCGTATAATCCCCGATCTGCAAAAGCTTTTGATAGGCTCCCTCGATATAGCAGCTGCGTACCATCAAAAAGACTCCTACGGAAACCGCCGCCAAGAGACCGCCCACGCAAAGGACCACCGCCAAGGCGTTTTCTCCCTGTATGCAGGAAAGCACCAGAAGCGGAACCGCCCCCAGAATGCAAATAACGCAGCCCACGGTGATACAGAGGCGATGCTTGGGAATAAACTGCGAATGCTCCCCTCCGATCTGTTGCGAAAGCGCCTCCGATAAGCGAATGGATTCCTTTTCTAAATACTCGAACTCCGACAGGCGCATACCGTTCGGAACGAAGATCGCCACCGCCACAGCGACGAATGCCAAAAGCACGCCAAGACCGACACCTGTCGCCAAGCCATCGCTCAACATCCCCGCATCCGCAGCACCTGCAAGGCAGATCAGACAAATGGGTGAAAGAATACAAAGCATGACCCCAAGGGCAAAGCGACGGGAAAGCAGGGTGACCGTTCGCAGATACCGCTCCGCTTCCACCCTTTCCACCAAACGGACGGGGGTCTCCTTTATAAGCTCCTTCGGCTCGTCCGCCTCCGACACTGCCGCCTCGCACGGCTCCGTTTTCGTATCCTTCAAAAGCGCATCGGTGCTTACGCCGAATAATTCACTCAAGGAAAGGATCTTGTCTAGATCGGGACTGGAAAGTCCGCTCTCCCATTTGGAGTCCGATTGTGGGGAAACCTCCATTCTCTCGGCAAGCTCCTCCTGCGACCAGCCCTTTTGCTTTCTCAAGCGTATAATTTTGTCCGCAAGCTTCACAGTCAAT
>JAFTMU010000232.1 GCA_017452215.1 Clostridia bacterium | reverse complement strand
ATCATTTTGATGCTTGCAGGATTGTTGGTGTTCAGCTCGTTGGGAACGGCGTTTTCCCACGTGGCAAACGGGGGAGTGATCTCCTATGATGCGAGAACCTTTGAGGCATATGCGGATCAGCAATATGCTGCCGAATTTGGCAAGGGCGGCTCGGATGCTTACGAGGACAATCTGCTGATTGTCTTTTTGACGAATGAGGAAGCGGACGGATACTACTGCATTGCGTGGGTTGGAGACAACGTTCAAACCAATATCAATTTGATGTTTGGCAATCAGAACACCGTCTTTGGTCGGGCGGTGACGGCGTGCGTCAAGTCGGATTATTACGGCTACTCCCTGGATTCCAATCTGGCGGCTGTGATGGACGTGATGAGCGTGGAAATTCAAAAATTGGGCTTGAAGTCCTCCTTTAAGGACGGGACAGCCAGCACGAGCACGGTGCAGTCCCATCTGACGAACAAGACGGGGCTTTCCATGACGGCGGATACAGTGAATGACTCCTTGGAGCGCTTTACCGAGGAGACAGGGATTCCTGCGGTGATCGTGGTGGACACCATGGAGAACGTCTTTGGCAAGAACCTGCCCATGTCCACGATCCTGACCTTGATCCTGGCGGCGGTGCTGGTTGGCGTGGCGATCTATCTGATCGTGCGCTCGATCCGCAAGCGCAAGCAAGGGCAAGCGGGCGGTAAAGAGAAGATCAATTTGTAATTAATGGAAGAATACGGGGCTGTCTCAAATTGCAAATTTGAGACAGCCCCGCGCACAAAAAAGCCGAAGGTAGGCTTTTTTGTGCTGGGAATTTGCGTTTTTCGTTTGCAAGTACGATTAAATACGGTCAAATTATGGACGAAAATTGCGGCGTCAAGCCGCAAAGCAAAAACCAGGGGGGTGTCGACCAAATGCGAAACGCATTTGAGACCCCCCCTCACCCCCTTTTCAAAAGCTTTTGAAACGCAAGGGATAGGAAAACTGAATTTTTAACTGCTCTGCGCTATTCTTAAATGCAGTCAATGTATGGGAACGCCAGTACGCTATCCCATAGAATAGCTGTCGCAAGTTTTTAGGGACCACCACTCTAAAAACTCGACCAAGCTGGTTTTAAATAGAGGGGGCTGAATCGTTTTTTGAACTAAATTGTTTTTTTGAAGAAACCTCTTGTAAAGAATGAAAAAATGTGATATAATAAAAAGTGCCAAACAAAAGCGAATATTTTTGAAAGCCCGAGGTATGTGTGTTTTTATTTTTTGATAAAAACACAGATGGCTCTTCTTTTGCATATACTTTCGGGTTAGTAAAAGCTTTTGTTTGGCGACAATTGGAGCAGTGTGTTTTTTATGCGCTGACTTCAGTTGGCGCATTTTTTATTTTTAGGAGGAAAAAGAAATGAAAAAACACACGTGGTTCGTCTTGATCTCTTTGGCTGTTATGTTAGTGACGCTTTGTGCGTGTAGTAATTCACCACACATCCACGAATTTGGCGAGTGGGAAATCACACAGGCTGCAACCTGTGAGGAGGTAGGAAAACAGATGCGCACTTGCGTCTGCGGAGAGGTAGAAACACAGGAAATCGCCGCCACGGGACACAAGTATGAGTGCTATGAATGCACGAAATGCGGTGATGCTCTCTACCAAGTAAGCCGAGGGTTGGAATTTGTTTCAAACGAAGACGGTACTTGCTATGTCAGCGGCATTGGCACTTGTACGGATAAAGATATTGTCATTCCGTATACTTCTCCAAGCGGTGATAAGGTTATGGGTATAGGAGTGCATGCGTTCTTGGATTGCACAGACCTTACGAGCGTTACGATTCCGAGCAGTGTGACGAGTATCGAACCTGGAGCTT
>JAFTMU010000231.1 GCA_017452215.1 Clostridia bacterium | reverse complement strand
GGAGAAGATCAAGATCTACATCGACCAAGGGCACAATCCCCACAGCTACAATACGGGGGCTGAGGGCAACGGATATAAGGAGCAGGATATCACCTATACGGTGGGAGTGCTCCTTGCAGAGCTTTTGGCACAGGATTCCCGATTCGAGGTGCGCCTGTCCCGCCCGACCCCCGAAACCATGCTGGGGGAGGATAACCAAAGCAGCCTGCAAGCAAGATGCGACGAGGCAAACGGCTGGGAGGCGGATTATTTCATCAGCATTCACGCAAATTCCTATACGGGCACAGGCACGGTAAGCGGCACCGAGGCGTTCAGCTTTCCCACCGATGTCCTGGCGTGCCGATTGGGAGAGGAGATCCTTTCCTCGCTTAATCTGCAAACGGGTCTGCGCAACCGAGGATTGAAGGACGGCTCGCACCTTTACGTGTTGAAAAACACGCTCATGCCCGCCGTTTTGGTGGAGCTGGGATTCATCACCCATGAGGGCGATGCACTTCTCATGGCAGAGAGCCCCGAGTTGTTTGTAACGGGCTTGTTTAACGGAATACAGGCTTATTTCTTCCCCACAGAGGGAGAGAGCTGAACCCCGATAAAGAGGGCGAGACAAATGCAAAATTGCATTGGAGCTCACCCTTTTGTCATTTATTGGTCGTCGTTCAGCTTCAAGACTGCCATAAAGGCCTCGGGAGAGACCTGCACGGAGCCCAGCTGACGCATCTTTTTCTTACCTTCCTTTTGCTTTTCAAGGAGCTTCTTCTTACGGGTAATGTCACCGCCGTAGCACTTTGCAAGCACGTCCTTGCGCATGGCCTTAACGGTCTCTCTTGCAATGACCTTGGTGCCGATGGCAGCTTGGATGGGCACCTCAAAGAGCTGACGGGGGATGTTTTCCTTTAATTTTTCTGCGATCCTACGAGCACGTCCGTAAGCCTTTTCCTCGTGAACGATAAAGGAAAGAGCATCCACCTGCTCACCGTTGAGCAAAAAGTCCAGCTTGACCAGCTTACTGGGCTCATACCCCAAAAGCTCATAGTCAAGAGAGGCGTATCCTCTGGAACGACTCTTGAGCGCATCAAAAAAGTCGTAGATGATCTCGTTGAGCGGCAGATTGTAATGCAACTCCACACGGGTGGGATCGAGATATTTCATATCGATAAACACACCTCTGCGGTTCTGGCAGAGCTCCATCAATCCGCCAACGTAGTCCACGGGCGTGATGATGCTTGCCTTGACCAAGGGCTCAAATGCCGTTTCAATGGCATCGGGAGTAGGGTAATTGGTAGGGTTGTCGATCATTACGGTCTCGCCGCCCTTGAGCTTGATCTTATAAATAACGCTGGGGGCAGTGGTGATCAGATCCAGATTGAACTCCCGTTCCAGGCGCTCCTCAATGATCTCCATGTGCAAGAGCCCCAAAAAGCCGCAGCGGAAGCCAAAGCCCAACGCTACCGAGGTCTCGGGCTCAAACAGAAGCGCCGCATCGTTGAGCTGCAATTTTTCCAATGCCTCACGCAAGTCGCCGTAGCGTGCGCCGTCGGCAGGATAAATACCTGCGTATACCATGGGCTGCACCGCCTTAAAGCCGGGCAGTGCCTCCTTTGTAGGATTTGAGACCAAGGTCACCGTGTCACCTACACGGGTATCGCTGACGCTTTTGATGGAGGCGGTGATATAGCCGACCTCACCGGCAGAAAGACAGTCGCACTTGCACAGCCCAAAGGGCTCCATGGTTCCCACCTCTACCACGTCAAAGGTGGCGCCCGTGCTCATCAGCTTGATCCGGTCACCCGCTTTCAGCGTGCCGTCTACCACACGGATGTTGACCACAACGCCAAGATAACTGTCATAGTAGGAGTCAAAGATCAACGCCTTGAGGGGAGCGTTTTCGTCCCCCTCGGGGGAGGGGATATCTCTGACCACAGCCTCCAACACGTCCTCAATATTCAGTCCCGTCTTTGCGGACACCGCAGGGCAGCCCTCGGCGGGAATTCCGATCACGTCCTCGATCTCCCCACGGCATTTTTCAATGTCAGCGGAGGGCAGATCGATCTTATTGATCACCGGGATGATTTCCAGGTTGGCATCCACGGCAAGATAGGCGTTGGCAAGGGTCTGCGCCTCAATTCCTTGGGTGGCATCCACCACCAAAAGAGCGCCGTCGCAGGCGTTGAGAGAGCGTGAGACCTCGTAGTTAAAGTCCACGTGTCCGGGAGTATCAATCAGGTTGAAGGTGTAAGTTTCCCCATCCTTTGCATGGTAATTCAACTTGACAGCACGGGCCTTGATCGTAATGCCCCGTTCCTTTTCCAGGTCCATATTGTCAAGGATCTGCTCCTCCATGTCACGCTTTGAAACGGTCTCCGTATGCTCGAGAATGCGGTCCGCAAGAGTGGATTTTCCATGGTCGATATGGGCAATGATGGAAAAATTGCGAATGTGGTTTTGTCGTTCGGATTTTTGCACGTTTGTAACCAAGCCTTTCGGTAGAATGGTGTTATTTTGTCAATATCATATTATATCACACGTCAATATGTTTGTCAAGAATTTTTGCGGGAAAGAGGTGAGGAGAGACTTCGGGCGCAACATTTGTCTCAAAAAGAGCAAAACCTCTCTTGACTTTTCCCTCAAAATGATATATACTTGAACTAACCGAAGCACATGGAAAGGAAGATAGCCCATGGAAAAAATGAGAGTAGCGGTCGTCGGCTGGGGCGGCATGGGAAAATGGCATACCGATCGTCTTTTGAACAGCGACGTTGCCACCCTT
>JAFTMU010000230.1 GCA_017452215.1 Clostridia bacterium | reverse complement strand
CCGAGGAGTTGTTGACGTAGTCGTAGGTTCCCGTCAGATGCGCCTCGTTAATGACCTTGACGGTAAGATTTCCAAGGCGGAAGTTGACGCCCTTGTGCGCCACGTGTACGTTTTCTACCATGTTGGACTTCTTGATTGCCTCCCAAAGATCGGGAATGCAGTGATTGTTGCTGTCTCCGTACTTGTCGATGTGCTCCTGGTCGGTGGGAAAGTTGAAGTATAGATCCTTGATCTTGATATCCGTTTTGGTATTGAGGATCTCGGTCAGGGCGTTGATGTGGTCGTCGTGATAGTGTGTCAGGAGCCATGCGTCCACCACCGAGCCGTTCTCCTTGATGAACTCATAGATCATTTCGGCGTTAATGACTTTCCCGCCGTCCACCATAATCAAGTGTCCCTCGTCGCTTTGCATGGCGTAAGCCATCATCAAGCCTTTGTAGTTTTCAAACTGCGTTAGCTTCGCACCGCCCAAAAGGGTTTTATCACCAATGGTGTCGGTATCGGCGGAAAGATCCTCCAAAAGAAGCTCTCCCGTGTAGTTGCAAAGACCTACCCGTATCGCCTTCTTGCCCTCGTGCATGACAAGATTTCCCTCCACGTGAATGCGTGAGGGTTTGCCTGCGGGCAGAGCGGCATCGATCTCCGCATCGGTGTCGTCGGTCAGCATCAACAGGGCGTAGCCGCAGCCGCCGTCCTCCATTGGAGTGAGGACGAAGGAAAGATGTACACGGTCTCCAAGCTCCATTCCGTCAAAAGCGGGGTGGGAGACGTAGAGGCTTGCGGTGGTGTCGTTGATCTGCATATTCAGAACGCTGTCCTTTTCTTCGGCGGTGCCGCCCAAGAGCAGAAAGCGGTCGCCGATCCATAGATTCGTGTTCATAATGGGCTCCTTACTTTCGTTTTTTTGTCGGCTGGAAAATCAAGAGGTTATCTCTTGACTTTATTCCCCGTTTAGTATATACTAATATTGCGCAAAAGTCAATAGACGGTGCGATTTTTCGAGAAAAAATCAAGAGAGGAGGGAGAGTATGAGCTTTGAGGACGGCTTTATGCAGGGGCCCATGGACGAAACGGGACTTTTAAAACTTTCGGGTACCATCGAGCACGTGATCTATTCCAATGAAGAAAACGGCTATGCCATTTGCGATCTGGGCACGGACAGCGACGAGCTGGTGACTGTCACAGGGACTCTCCCTTATATTGGCGAGGGGGATACCGTTACCGTTTACGGCAAATGGGTGCATAACCCCAAGTACGGCAGACAATTCCGTGTGGAGCAGTGTGAAAAGCAGCTTCCCGCCGACCGTGCGTCGATTTTGCGGTATCTTTCCTCGGGGACGATCAAGGGCATCGGTCCCAAGACCGCCCAGCGGCTGGTGGAAATGTTTGGAGACGAGACCTTTGACGTGATCGAAAATCACCCCGAGTGGCTCTCTGACGTGAAGGGGATCACCCGCAAGGGAGCGCTGGCCATTTCCGAGGATTTTAAGAACAAAGCGGGGATCCGCTCTGCCATGCTCTTTTTCAGGGAGTTCTTCGGCGCTGCGCTGACGGTGCGGATCTACAAAAAATGGGGCGGCAGCTCGGTGGACGTGGCAAAAAAGAATCCTTATCTGCTCTGCGAGGAGATCGAGGGGATCGGATTTGAAAAGGCAGACCGCCTGGCGCTTCGCATTGGCTTGGAGAACGATTCTCCCGAGCGCCTTGCAAGCGGCGTGCAGTATATGCTCAGCGCCAATCAGAACCAGAACGGGCACGTGTGCCTTCCCGTGGATAAGCTGATCTCGGGGGCGGCAAAGCTTTTGGAAGCAGAGGAGTCTTTGGTGGAGAATGCTGTGGAGCAATTGATCCAAAAGAGAAAGCTCGTCTTGGTCAAATCGGGGGAAAACCGATACCTGTATGAAAAAAACGCCTATGAAAACGAGCGTTACATTGCCCGTAAGCTGGGGCTTTTGGACAAGATCTGTCCTGTGATCGACACACCCAACATTGAGGCGTTCATTCAAAAAGAGGAGATGAAAAGCGGCATCACCTACGCCAGATTGCAACGGCAGGCGATCTTTGATGCCTTGGATAACGGCGTCATGCTGCTCACGGGAGGTCCCGGAACGGGAAAGACCACCGTGGTCCGTGCGCTGTTGCATATTTTTGACAGCATGGAGCTGAAGATTGCTCTTTGCGCCCCCACGGGCAGAGCGGCAAAGCGGCTGTCCGAATCCACCTCGTGCGAGGCAAAGACCGTGCACCGTCTGTTGGAATACAGCGGCGAGGAGGGCAGAGGAATGCGCTTCCACCGTGATGAAAACAACCTGTTGGAGGAGAACATCATTATCATCGACGAGGCGTCTATGGTGGATAACAATCTGATGGCGGCGCTCTTGCGTGCGGTAAAGCCCGGGGCAAGAGTGGTCATCATCGGCGACGCCGACCAATTGCCCTCGGTCGGGGCGGGCAACGTGCTCAGGGATTTGATCGACAGCGAGCGGTTTGCAACGGTTCGCCTCAGTGAGATATTCCGTCAGGCGCAAAAGAGCCTGATCGTTACCAACGCCCATGCCATCAATCGGGGAGAGATGCCCCGTCTTGACGTCAAGGACAACGATTTCTTTTTCCTTCCAAGAGAGACCGACGCCGAGATCGCAGCCACCGTGGTGCAGCTTTGTCAGATCCGTCTGCCCAAGACCTACGGGGAAATGGCGATCAAGGGCACGCAGGTGCTTTCCCCCACACGCAAGGGGGAAACGGGCACCGAGCATCTCAATGTCCTTTTGCAACAGGCGCTCAATCCGCCCTCAAGGGAAAAGAAGGAGCGAAAATTCAGGGAGCTGATCTTCCGTGAGGGAGACAGGGTCATGCAGATGCACAACAACTACGATATTGAGTGGGAGCGTGAGGACGGAAGCTGGGGCAACGGCGTGTTCAACGGAGATATCGGCACTGTGGTGCGGATCGATCCCGCAAACGAGCGCATGGAGATCCGCTTTGACGACAGGAGCGTCACCTACGATTTCAATATGCTGGATGAATTGGAGCCGGCGTATGCAGTGACGGTGCACAAGAGCCAGGGCAGTGAATATCCCATCGTGGTCATTCCCATGGGAAGCGCCCCCACAATGCTGCTGTCCAGAAATTTGCTGTATACGGCGGTCACCCGTGCCCGGGGCATGGTGATTTTGGTGGGACGGGAGGAAACGGTGCGAGCCATGGTGGAAAACAACCGACAATCCATGAGATATACGGGGCTTCGGAGATGGCTCAAGGAAATGGAAGAGTAAGCTATTTCAAGCTCCTGCTTTTCCCACCCAAATGCGCTGCCTGCGGAGACTTGCTGGGGTGGCAGACGCCCCGAGAGGCAAAAGAGGAGAGATTGGCGCTCTGTCCTCAATGTCAAAGGCTTTGGGAGAGCGAGCTCCTGGAGACCTGCGGCATTTGCGCCCAGCCGATCAAGGACTGCCGCTGCATGCCGAATCTGATGTCCGAGGCAAAATGTCAAGGATTTTCCAAAGCGGTTTACTATACGCCGATACGAAAAACGGCAGTGCAGAACCGCTTGATCTGGCACGTCAAGCAAAAGAACGATGAACGGACGCACCTGTTTCTGGCAAGGGAGCTTTCCCCTGCCGTGGAGCAGATGCTTTCCCAAAACGGGATCGACCCAAGTCGGGTGATCCTCACCTATTTGCCCCGCTCTCACAAGACAAGGCTACAGGTGGGGACAGATCAAGCGCAAATGCTTGCGCATGCCCTGGGAAAGACCTGCAATCTTTCGGTACGTACGCTTATTAAACGCCGCCCGGGATCAAATCGGGCGCAGAAGAATCTTTCCCAAAGGGAGCGGATCAAAAACGCAAAGCGCTCCTATGTTGCCGACACAAGTGCCGACTGTCGGGGAAAGACCGTGCTTCTGGTGGACGACGTGGTGACAACGGGGGCAAGCATGGCGGTGTGCACCCGCATTCTGCGCCGCATGGGCGCAAAAGCGGTGTTTTGCATCGCCGTGGCAACAGACGTGATGAATAAGGACGTCATGCCGTCGAAAAAAGCGTAAAATCCCTGTTTTTTTCTAAAAACCGATTGATTTTATATCCAAAATCATGTATAATGAAAAACGAAGAAGCCGATTGGAGAGGAGGAGAGCGCCGATGAAGACCAAAGAAAGGCGGAATGCCGTAAACGAAGCCAAAAACGCAAGGAGCGTAAAAAGCGCCAAGCGTGCTACGAACGTGCGTGCAAGGAAGAACGCTTCCGCACCGCCCAAAAAGAGCCTTTTCGGACGCTTGATATCTCTTTTCAAGGGCGTGAACCTGAGCCGTAATATAGGCATTGACCTTGGTACCGCTACGGTGCTGGTCTACGTGCAGGGCAAGGGGATCGTGTTGCAGGAGCCCTCGGTGGTGGCGATCGACACCAACACCGACCGCATCCTCAAGGTCGGGCAGGAGGCGCAGCAGATGCTGGGACGCACGCCCGGCAACATCTCTGCCGTCAGACCCCTG
>JAFTMU010000229.1 GCA_017452215.1 Clostridia bacterium | reverse complement strand
CTCGGAGTTTGGCGCTCGGTTTGCCGTTTGGAATGCAGACGACAACGCCTTTGAAGAAATGCGCAAGGTCTCGGGAGCAAGGGAGCACGTGACCTGCTCTCTCTCCTCCCCCGCTGCCGCTCTTTCGGCAAGTGAGCTTCGTCCGATCAAAACCCAGCAGGCACTTGGCGTCTCCTTTGTTTTGAAGCATCAAGAGGAAGCCTATCCCGTCTATCTGCCTCTTGCGGGCGCATGCAACGCAATGAACGCCATGGAGGCGCTTGCCGTGGCGACGCACTGCTTTGCGATCCCCTTACCCAAGGCAATACACGCCTTGGAGAGTGTTGCGGTAAAGGGGCGCTCGGAATATATTCCCCTCCCCCACGGCGTCTGTGCCGTGATCGATTATGCGCACAACGGGGAGAGCCTCAGACAGATCCTCTCCTCCCTGCGACCTTATACCTCAGGGCGGCTTTGCTGCCTGTTCGGCTCGGTGGGGGAGCGTTCACAGCTCCGTCGGCGGGAGCTTGGCGCTGCTGCGGCAGCCCTTTCGGATCTTGCCATCCTTACCTCGGACAACCCCGGCAGAGAGGATCCCGATCAGATCATTGCAGAGATCGAGGAAGCCTTCCTTCCTACCGACACCCCCTATATCAAGATCCCGGATCGGAAAGAAGCGATTACGTATGCGCTGCGCCAGCTGGCTCCCGATGATATTTTGCTGATTGCCGGCAAGGGACAGGAGGAATACCAGCTGATCGGTACAAAAAAGCTTCCCTTTTCCGAGCGAGAGATTGTGGAGGACTACGCTCTCGCAGCCTCTGCCGCCATCACCAAATAAAAAGAGAAAGGAGTGGCAATATGAGCTCCCGTTTGATATTTCATATCGATGTCAACAGCGCCTTTTTGTCTTGGGAAGCCGCCAAAAGATTGCAAAACGGTGAGACGACCGATCTGCGCCTGGTCCCATCTGCCATCGGCGGAGACCGTGAGAGCCGACGGGGTATCATATTGGCAAAATCCATTCCTGCAAAGAAATACGGGATACAAACGGGCGAGCCCATCGCCTCGGCACTGCGTAAATGCCCCGATTTGTATATCGCTCCCTCGGATTTTCGTCTCTACGAGCGCTCCTCCAAGACATTTATTGCCGTTTGCAAAAAATACGCCCCCGTAGTGGAGCAATTCTCCATCGACGAGTGCTTTCTGGATATGAGCGGCACTGCCCGCCTCTATCCCGATCCCCTTGCGATCGCCCACAGGATCAAGGACGAGATCCGAAACACCTTGGGCTTTACCGTCAACGTGGGGATCGGCTCCAATAAGCTCCTTGCAAAGATGGCGAGCGATTTTGAAAAGCCCGACAAGGTACACACGCTCTTTTCAGAGGAGATCCCCACTAAGCTTTGGCCCTTGCCCGTGGGAGAATTGTTTACGGTGGGTCGAGCGACTGCGACACGCTTGGAAAGCGCACGGATCATGACCGTGGGAGAGCTTGCAAACACCGATCCCGACCGACTGCGTGCCATGTTCGGGATCAAGCAAGGGGAGCATTTGTTCCGCTATGCCAACGGCATTGACCACTCCCCCGTGCTTGGGGAAGCAGAGGATGCCAAGGGATATAGCAACTCCACCACCCTCAAAGAGGATCTTTGCTCCTTTGAGGAGGCGCACAGGGTGCTCTTGGCGCTTGCCGACAGTGTGACCTCCCGCATGCGAAACGATCACAGGCACGCCCTGTGTGTGGCAGTGACCATTCGTGGAAACGACTTTCGTGACAGATCTCATCAAAAGCACCTCTCCGTCCCCACCGACGTGACCTCGGAGGTATACGAGGTGGCAAAAAAGCTGTTCTCCGAGCTTTGGGACAGACGCACGCCCTTACGCTTGCTTGGCATCTCCCTCTCTGCTCTGACAGAGGAGGACGGGACACAGCTCTCCCTTTTTCCCGATGAGAAAAAGGAACGGGAGCGGCAGCTGGACAAGCTGATCGACAGCATTCGTGGGCGGTTTGGATCAAGCACCATCGTGCGGGGCTCCATCATGCAATACGGCAACGTTGGAAAAAAGCACAAGGCACAGGCAGACGTTGAAAATGAGGATAAAAAAGAGTAACGCTTGGTCTATATGAAGCACGGGCGCCGCAGCTTGCGGCGCCCGTGCTTTATATCCTTAATTTAAAAAAGCGGAAGATCGCTCTTCCGCCCCAAAGACAGTTCAATAAGATTCTTCTTCGTCCTCGCTTGCGCTCTCCTCGATCGCAAAATCCTCTTTTCCTGCTCCGCACAGGGGACATACCCAATCCTCGGGCAAATCTTCAAAATCCGTGTTCTCGGGGATCCCGTTCTCTACGTCTCCATCCTTCGGCCGATACTCATAGCCGCACAATTCACACATATAAATTCCCATACAATTCAGCTCCTTTACTCAATTTGATTTATTTTTGTATTAGGTCTTATATATCATATAGCAGAACAGGGCTTTTGTCAATAGAAATTCGCAATTTTTTTATCTTTTGCCGTCATATTTTCCCCCATACATACAAAATCAAAATATTTGGACGTGTTTTTTCATAGAATGAAGCAAAAGACAATCAAAAAGGATGGATTTTTATGAAAACACACGCAAAGCAACTCTTTTGGAACGCACTTTTGCTCAGCGCCGCATCTCTTTTGATGCGCACGGTGGGGGTGAGCTTTCAGGTCTTTGTTTCCAACCGTGCGGGGGCGGAGGCAATGGGACTCTTTTCTCTGCTTTCCGGCATCTACGGCTTTGCGCTGACGCTTGCCACCTCCGGGATCCACCTGGGGGTTACCCATTCGGTGGTGGAGGCGGTGGGTAGTGATCGAGCCGACCGCATCTCTCCCATCATGCGGCGAGCGACACTTTATGCCCTTGGTTTTGGCGCATTGTCCTCGGTGCTTCTCTTCTCCTTTTCGGAGCCTATTGGGATCTATCTGCTCAAGGATGCCCGTACCGTCTCCTCCCTGCGCCTGTTGGGGGTCACTCTGCCTATCATTGCGCTTTCCTCGGCTTGGGGCGGATATTTTACAGCCGTTCGCCGTCCCTATAAAAGCGCCGCAGTGCAGGTAACGGAGCAAGCCTTGAAGATCGGCGCCACCATGTATTTGCTGACCCTTTTGGTCCCCGGCAATGCAGAAAGCATTTGCTGCGCTCTGGTGGTGGGCGGAGCTCTTGCCGAGATCCTTTCCTTTTTTGCAGAAGCTCTGCTTTACCGATACGACCGAAAAAAGCATTTTCCGAGGAACGTCTCCCTTGACGAGCAAGGCATCTTCAAAAAGCTTCTTGGGATCACCTTACCCATCGCTCTGACCACCTATATTCGCTCGGGGCTGCTGAGTCTTCAGCATATTCTGATCCCCGAGGGACTGCGCAACAGCGGATCGACGCACACTGCCGCACTGATCGCCTACGGAAGCATTCAAAGCATGGCGCTCCCTGTGATCCTGTACCCTGCGGCGCTGATCTCCTCCTTCTCGGGGCTCTTGGTCCCCGAGCTTGCAGAGGCAAACGTGCAAAAAAGTCAGCGGCACATCTCCTATATGATCGGGCGGGTGTGGTCCCTTTCTATGATCTTTTCCATCGGCGTGGCGGGGGTGTTGATCTGCTTTTCGGGGGAGATTGGGAACGCCCTGTACCCGGGAACCGAGGCGGGAAATTACATCCGTATTCTCGCCCCCTTGATCCCGATCATGTACGTGGACACCGCCACGGACGCCATGATGAAGGGGCTGGGAGAGCAGGTCTTTTCCATGAAGATCAACATTGCAGACGCTTTGGTGTCGGTGGTGCTGGTGTGGCTCTTAATTCCAAAATATGGCATTGACGGATACGTTGCTACCATCTATTTTTCGGAATGCTTCAACACCGTTCTCAGCATCGCCCATCTGCTCACCATCAGCCACGCCCCCGTCCGTCTCCTTAAATGGGTCTACAAGCCTCTGTTGTGCATTGTGGGAGCGACCTCCATTGTGCGACTTTTTTTGCTTCTTCTTCCCTTTCACGTTGCAAACGCCACTCTTTCCATTTTTCTGCATTGCGCCCTCACCGCCGCCGTATATCTGTGTCTTTTGCTTTTGACCGGGGCAATTGAGAGAGAGGAGCTTTCCTGGCTGCGGGGATTTTTCAGCAAAAAAAGCTCGCCCTGACGCTTCCGCTTGGAGGTGTCAGGGCGAGGGGTTGCCAATGATTAAAACAATACTTCGGGATATGCGCCCATTTCGTGAAGCTCCCTTAGCTTGTTCATGACCAATTCACGGTCAGCCGCATAGGTGATGCCAAACCACTTGTCGGGAGACGGCACTGCGCTGACGGAAAGCGCACCGCTTGCAAGAAATTCCCCTACCATGATGGGAAGCAGGCACTCTGCTTTGATATCCTCGGGCTTGATCGCCTTTAAGAACGCCTCGAAATAATCGTCCATTCTTGCGAGCAGATCCTTATGGAAGCCCCACATATTCATGGAAACCATAGCATCGGCGGGGAGCTCTCCTCTCTCGCTGACGATCTTGCCGTTCTCTCCGTAGCGAATCTCCTTGGTCTCGTTGACCTCAATGAGCTTTCCTTCCTCTACAGTGCAAACGCCACGGGTAACACCGCCGTTTTCACTCATGGTGTTGCCCAGGATATAGGGCACCATGGCGCCGTCCTTTGCATCATTCAATGAGGTCAGGAGGCGGTGCATGATGCAAAACGCCTCTTTGCCATAGTAATCGTCGGCATTGACGGTTGCAAAGGGACCACGGATCACGTCCTTGGCGCAAAGCACGGCGTGCACTGTGCCGAAGGGCTTGGTGCGATCCTCGGGCTTGTGATACCATGCAGGCAGAGTGGTGTCGTCCTGCACGGCGTAATCCACACGGATCTTACCCTCCAGACGCTTGCCCAGCGTTTCCTTGATTAGATCCACCATCTCGGCTTTGAGAATGAACACTACCTGTGTAAAGCCTGCCTTGATGGCGTCGTGGATGGAGTATTCCATCAGGATCTCCCCGTGAGGACCCACGTTTGAAATTTGCTTGTTGCCTCCAAAGCGGCTGCCAAGACCTGCCGCCAAGATAACGAGAGTTGTTTCCATTTGACTTGCTTCCTTTCGTCGATAATTTCATTACGTTTATTATACCACAGCTTTTCCCTTTTGTAAAGCCCTGTTTTTTTCTCAAAACGGTAGACTTTTCCCCGATTTTCTGGTATACTTTAAATAACGAAAACAGAAAGGAGCGTCCATATGAAGTATTTTGCCGAAAGATGTAAAAGCATGCTCTCCCACGTGGAGGGTTGGTTGTTTTTGATCGCCTCCCTGCTCCTTTTTGCCTTTACGGTAATGGAAATCCTGCTGCATCTCTTATCCGACGTGCTGCCAAGGTCGATCCTTTTGCGCTCCTGCCTGCTGTTGATGATCTGTTTGATTTTTTATCTGTGCGCCCATCTTTACGCCGACCGCACGGGGAAAAAGAGGATTTTTAAAAAGCTGACGGTTTTCTTCTTTTTCCTATCCGTTTATCTTTTGCTCAACGTCACGCTTCTTGACAAGGGGCTGGGGCGGAGAGATCTTGCCATGGACCGCTCCTATTACATGGAAAGCTTCGTTAATTTTCAGCCCTTTGCAAGCATATATGAGGTATACATTCTCGGTTTCATCAAAGGGTACGTGAACAGCTATTATATGCTTTTGAATCTTTTGGGAAACATCTGCGCCCTGATGCCACTCTCCTTCTTTTTGCCGCTCTTTTTCCCGTCACAGAGAAAATGGTATGTTTTTCTTGCCACCACAGTGGCAAGCGTTTGCCTGATCGAGGGCTTGCAGTTGGCATTTATGGTGGGGTCCTGCGACGTAGACGATCTGATACTGAACACCCTTGGCGCAATGCTCCTGTTTTTTATCCTCAAAATTCCGCCCGTGAGGCGGCTGCGTGAGAGGTTGCTGCCAATTGAATAGTGAAAAAGCCCACCCCACCTTTTTCATGCGAGAGGCTGTCTCAAATTCATAATTTGAGACAGCCCCTTCATTGTTATTCTTCTTCCGTATCCTCGTCCTTTTTTTGCATGAGCTGTGCCTTGACCATCATATCCTTGACCTTCATGAGTCTTGTGGTGTTGCCACGCTCGTTTTCGTCCAGCTTCATTTTGATGGACTTGATGGTTTCCAGATATTGAGGCATCAGGATATACTCCAAGGCGTTGACACGACGGCGGGTACGCTCGATCTCCTCGGCGAGCAGCTGAGCCGTTTTCTCCAGCTCCGCCATACGCATCAGATCCTCCATGATACCGCTGAGCTCCCGAAGCGAGGAATCCAACTCCCCCGACGTGAATGCAAGGCCGTAGTTATAGCTATCGCTATTTCCCTCGGCAAGCACCCGCAGGTGAAATTCGGGAACCGTAACGCTCATGATATTTTTATAATCCACCGCAAGCTGCCCTTCTTTTTTGGGACAGATCAATGCCTCTTGCAGCATTTTGGGGCTACTGACGGCGCTTGCCACCGTAAAGCTACGGTAAACCTCAGTCAGCGCCGCTTCTACCTTTTCACGCAAAAGCTTATCCTCACGGACCACGTCCAAAAACTGCTTCATCAGCTCGTCACGCTTATCCTTGAGCAGCTTGTGCCCCTTGCGTGCCGTTTGGTATCGGGTCTGGATCCGCTTCATTTCCATGCGAGTGGGGTTGACTCTCATCTGCGCCATGATCCTTGCCTTATGACCTCCCTCTTTTCAAAGTTTTGTCCGCTTCTCTTATGCCTTTTTGTCCTCGGGCCAATATTTATCCAGCATCTCGGGCTTGATGCGCTTCATCTCACTGCGAGGGAGAATGGAAAGCAGCTTCCAGCCAAGATCCAGGGTCTGCTCGATGGAGCGGTTCTCATAAAAGCCCTGGTTGATATACTGCGCCTCGAACTCGTCCGAGAATTTTGCATACAAGCGATCGATGGGAGAGAGCGCCGCCTCACCCAAAACCACCATCAATTCCTTTGCCTCTTTTCCTCTTGCGTAGGCGGAGAACAGCTGGTTCATGGTACCTGCATGATCCTCACGGGTCTTGCCCTCGCCGATTCCCTTGTCCTTGAGACGGGACAGGGACGGAAGAACGTCCACGGGAGGCAGGTATCCCTTGCGGTACATCTCACGGGAAAGAATGATCTGTCCCTCGGTGATATATCCCGTCAGGTCGGGGATCGGGTGGGTCTTATCGTCCTCGGGCATGGTCAGGATCGGGATCATGGTGATCGAACCCTGGGAGCCCATCTTTCTGCCCGCTCTTTCGTACATGGTGGCAAGGTCGGTATACAGGTATCCGGGGTATCCACGGCGACCGGGGACCTCCTTACGTGCGGCGGAAACCTCACGGAGTGCCTCGGCGTAGTTGGTGATATCAGTGATAATGACCAACACGTGCATATCGCACTCGAACGCCAGATATTCGGCGGCGGTCAATGCCATGCGGGGGGTGGAAATACGCTCGATGGCAGGGTCGGATG
>JAFTMU010000027.1 GCA_017452215.1 Clostridia bacterium | reverse complement strand
TACTGCTCCGAAAAGCTCAATTTCCACGAGGAGGAGTTCGAAGCCTCCAAGGATGCCTACACCCTCGGCTCCTCGGCATTCTATCATATGCTCTATGATTCTATCATGCTCGGCAAGCCCCTGGATATCACCCCCGAAAAGGCAGCAAAGGTCATTGAATTGATCGAGGTTGTCCATGCGCAAAATCCTCTGCCCATTATTTACTGATCAAAGGAGACTCCCTTCATGTTTAAAATTGCGATCCTTGGCTGTGAAAACTCTCACGCACACACCTTTCTGGCGCTGCTCAAAAACGGCAGACACCCCGACGTAGAGGTCATCGGCATTTATTCCGACGAGGAGCAGCCCCCAAAACGCCTTCAGAGCGAGTTCGGCGTTCCGATCATGAAGTCCTATGACGAATTGGTAGGCAAGGTGGACGGCATCATGATCACCGCCCGCCACGGCGATAATCACTACAAGTACGCAAAGCCTTACTTGGCCTCCGGCATTCCCATGTTCATCGACAAGCCCATTACCTGTAATGGCGCCGAGGCGGTAGAATTTATGAGAGAGGCAAAGAAGCACGGCGTGCGCCTCAGCGGCGGCTCCACCTGCAAATACAGCCTTTCCGTTCTGGAAATCGCCGAGCAGTATAAAAACGGGGATTTTGGCGATCTTTTAGGCGCCCATATCTGCGCTCCCCTTGAATTGCCCAACATATACGGCGGATTTTATTTCTACGCTCAGCACCTGGTACAAATGGTGACCGCCATCTTCGGCAACACCATAGAGTCGGTCTGCGCCGATTTCAGAGATCCCAGTGCCTCTGCCCTCATGCGCTGCAAGGACGTCAGCGTCACCGCCTCCTACATTGGAAACTGCTGGAACTATTTCGTCGGTGTATACGGCTCCAAGCTCTGCAGATCCGAGCAGTGCAAGGCATCCCCCGACAGCTCCAACATGGAATTTGACGATTTTTACGATCTTCTCACAGGCAAAGAGATGAAGGAAAGCTACGACTCCTTCATCTACCCCGTATTCGTTCTGGATGCCTTGGTCCGCTCCAACGAAAGCCGCCAATGGGAGCCCATCAACGTCATTCCCGTGTAAATCGAATACGGGGGATCACGTCCCCTCTATCCGATCTCAAGGCTCGCTCCTCCGCCGTGTAAATCTCACAAAGCAAAAAAATAAGAATTGCAATGTAAAAAAAGTAAAAATTGCAATATAAAAATAAAAAATGCTATTTCCTTTTTCATTTTATTATGATATACTGTAATTGCGTAAAAAAGAAAACGCAATATTTCTGATTTTTTTGTGGATTTACACAAGGAGGATTTGATTATGAAAAAAATGCGTGTTGCCATCATCGGACAAGGCCGTAGCGGCAGAGACATTCACGGAAACTTTTTCCTTTCCGAAAACAACGACATCTGCCAGGTCGTCGCTGTAGTAGACGAGATCGACGCTCGCAGAGAGCGTGGTATGCAGGAGTTCAACTGTGACGGCTATGCCGATTACAGAGAGCTCTTTAACAGAAAGGACATCGACCTGATCGTCAACGCATCCTTCTCGGATATGCACTATGCCATTGCAAAGGACTGCCTCTCTCACGGCTACAACGTGCTCAACGAAAAGCCCTTTGGTAAGACCATTTACGAGTGCATGGATCTGATCAAGACCGCCAAGGAAAACGGCGTCATCGTCACCGCCTTCCACCAATCCCTCTACGCTCCTCCCGTTCTCAAAATGAAGGAGATCCTGGCAACCGGCAAGATCGGCGACATCATGCAGATCTCTCTCAACTATTCCGGATTCTCCCGCCGTTGGGACTGGCAGACTCTCCAGAAGAGATGCGCAGGCGGCGTATATAACACCACTCCCCACGCATTCGGCGTTGGTCTTGACCTGATCGGTTGGGATCCCGAGGCAAAGATCGCATACAGCAAGCTGGGTATCACCGAATTCAACAGCGGCGACGCCAACGACTTTGCAAAGATCCTCATCACCGCTCCCGGCAAGCCCCTGATCGATATCGAGTGCAACAATAACGACGGCTACAAGGGTGAAGCGTTCAAGATCCTTGGTACCAAGGGCACCATCGCTTCCGGCCCCTTCTCCAAGAGCGTGAAGGTCAAGTACATCGTTCCCGAGGAATTGGAAGCCCGTCCCGTTGTTGAGGGTCCTTTGATGAAGCCCGAAAACGGCTACCCCGCATACTGCTCCGAAAAGCTCAACTTCCACGAGGAGGAGCATGAGGCAGAGGGCGACGTGTTCAGCACGGGCTCCTCGATCTTCTACCATATGCTCTACGATTCCATCATGTTGG
>JAFTMU010000228.1 GCA_017452215.1 Clostridia bacterium | reverse complement strand
ATTTTGACATGGGAATCGAGAGCCTGAATCAGGGGGATCTTACCAAAGCAAAGGTATGCTTTGCAAAGGCATACGAGGAGGATCCCGAAAACGCAAGCGCACGCTATATGGCAGCTTACATCGACGTAAAAGATGCTTCGGCAGTTGTGATGCAGGAGAAGGTCGCTGAGTTCATCTCCGCCGCACAAGAAGTGCTGTCGAAGCTGAATGGAGGAGCGGAGGACGAGGAGGATCTGTTTGATCTGCTCGTTACCTCTACGGAGCAGATCACCCAGCACGTGCATAAGGTCATGTGGGATCACAGTAAGGAAATCAAAGGTAACTCCGAATTGCTGAGCAAGTACAACACGCAGAGAAACGCTTGCGAGAAGGACTGCATCAATTTGATCTACAAGATCGCCGATGCCGCAGCGCTTAGCGCAAACGAAGCAGTAAAAGCATTGGCAGTTACGGCATGGAAGAACGCAATCGCCGCACAGCAGCTCTACCCCTACTGCGGAGCAGACAAGACCCTGCCCGAGAAGTATGCAGAAAAGATCAAGGCAGTTGATCCTACATACACCCTCCCCAAGAAGACGGGCTGCATTTCCTTTGGCTGATCCGAAGCATGCGCTTGGAGATCTTTTAAGTATTCGCATCGAGCCATCGTCGGAGGAGCTTGAGGTCAAGCATTACGTTCTGACAAAGCCCCTCTCCCGTCCACGTACCACATGGCGCTCGATTGCGGCACTCCTTCT
This sequence comes from Clostridia bacterium, assembly GCA_017452215.1. Lineage (GTDB taxonomy): Bacteria > Bacillota > Clostridia > Oscillospirales > CAG-272 > UMGS1865. Next base: position 11,607 of record JAFTMU010000228.1, on the reverse strand, counting down.
TGGGTATGCCGCCGTGTGCTCGTTGGGTACGTGGGGAATCTCTGCGGCACTTCCTGCGGCATGGTGGCGCACCGTTGCGATCCTGATGCTCTGGCTTTTCGGCGCATGCCTGATCGCACGGCGCTTGTGTATCAAGCTTGTGGAGTGCTATCAGCACTATGCACCCGAGACTCTGCGCAGGCGTTGCCTTTGTATGCCCACCTGCTCGGAATATGCATTGCTGGTGCTGAAAAAAAGGTGCCTGCCCGTGGCGTTGATCAAAATTCGGCGAAGGCTGTTCAACACCTGCCGTAACGGAGATTACCAAAAGGATTTTCCTTGAAATTAAAATTTGCCGTAAGCCCCCGCTCTTTGTCAAGTGCGGGGGCTTTATAATAAAGCTTCGCCCGTTGCTTTTTGCGCAACGGGCGTTGGTTTTTGCTTTTCATTTAAAAGATGGCACCAAGACCGCAATAAGACACCACGGTCATAATGACGGTTGCGATCAAAACGCCAACGACGGCGCAAAGGAAGGATCTCTTGGGCTCCAAGCCCAGAACCGAGGCAATCAGCGTTCCCGTCCACGCTCCCGTTCCCGGGAGAGGAATGGCGACGAAAATGATCACACCTAAATAAGAATACTTTTCGATGGTTCCCTTGTGCTTTTGCACCTTGCGGTCAAGCCACCCGGCAACCTTGGCGAAAAATTTTACACGGCTCCCCGACATCCAGCGCAGCACCGCACGGATAAACAGCAGGATAAACGGAACGGGAAGGAGGTTGCCCGCTATACTGAGCAATCCCGTCTGCCACCAAGGGAGTCCCAATGCCCAACCAAGAGGTACGGCACCTCGGCACTCGATGATGGGAAGCATTGCGCAAAAGAGCACGCAAAGCTCTCTACCTACCGTTTCTAAAAAGAACTGTTCGATCCACTCAACCATAGCTTTTCAGCGCAAGGTCACGTCAAAGTGCCTTTACCAATTCCTCGGTATCCTTTGCGATCATCAATTCCTCATTGGTGGGAATGACGAAAACACGAACCTTGGAATCGGGCGTGGAGATATCTACCTCGGCGGCGCCTCTCATTGCCTTTGCGTTCTTCTCCTCGTCGATCTTAACACCCATGAATTCCAGGTTCTTTGCAACACGGGAGCGATAGTGAGGATTGTTCTCACCGATACCGCCTGCGAAGGTGATGGCGTCAACGCCGCCCATAGCCGCTGCGTAAGAGCCGATGTACTTGGTCAATTGGTGAACCACCATTGCCTCGACCAGCTGTGCACGCTTGTCACCGTTCTTTGCAGCCTCCTCGATGTCACGGTTGTCACTGGTCTTTTGGGTAACGCCCAGCATACCGGACTTCTTGTTCATGATGGTATCGATCTGATCGGGGGTCAGGTTCTCCTTCTTCATCAAAAGGGGAACGATAGCGGGGTCGATGGATCCGCAACGGGTACCCATCATAATACCCTCCAGAGGGGTAAGACCCATGGTGGTATCATAGCACTTGCCGTCCTTGACTGCGGCAATGGAGGAGCCGTTGCCCAAATGGCAGGTAACGATCTTGAGGCCCTCTGCCCCGGGATTGCCCAACAGATCGGCAACTCTCATGCTGACGTAGCGGTGGCTGGTACCGTGGAAGCCATAGCGGCGGATACGGTACTTTTCGTAATACTCGTAAGGAAGCGCATACATGTATGCGTAATCGGGCATGGTCTGATGGAAGCCCGTATCAAATACGGCTACCTGGGGAACGCCGGGCATGGTCTTTTCGCATGCACGGATACCCGTAAGGTTGTGGGGGTTGTGCAGGGGGCCAAGCTCGCAGCACTCCTCGATGGCTGCGATGACCTTTTCGTCAACGATGACAGATCCGGAGAACTTCTCACCGCCGTGGAGTACACGGTGGCCGACAGCGCTGATCTCGGAGAGAGATGCGATAACGCCGTTTTCCTTGGAAGTCAGAGTGTCCAGCACCAGCTGAACGGCAGCGGCGTGATCCTTCATGAAGATATCGATCTTATAATCCTCTCTGCCCTCTACCTTTTGCTTAAAGTTACCGCCCTCGATACCGATGCGGTCTGCCTGTCCTTTTGCAAGGAGCGTCTCGTTTTCCATATCGATGAGCTGATACTTGATGGACGAGCTACCTGCGTTGATGACCAGAATCTTCATAAAACTGTTTCCTCCTGTTTGATTTATCACCTCATATTATAGCATGAAGGATCCTTGCAATGCAAGAGCAAAACGCAAAAATCTTGCTCCCTTTTTGCTACTTTTTTTAAAATTTATCCGTTTTTACTTTGGTTTTCGGCAGTTTTGGTTTGGGCTTGGCGGAGAGAAAAGAAAAAAGAGAGGAAAGTCCTGCGTTGTCGCTCGGAGCTTTCCTCTTTTCTTACCATTTGGTTTTCACTTTTAGAACCTCGTAGAGGGAGCAAAAGCTTTTGTGTCGGCTCTTGGCGATCTCTCCACGGCGGACGGCGGCAAGGATGGCACACCCCTCTTCCTTGGTGTGGGAGCATTTGGTGTATTTGCACTGCCCGATATAAGGCTCCAGCTCCCGAAAGGTGGAGGGCAGATCCTCCTTATCAAAGAAATCAAAGCGTTCAAAATCCAGCATGGTAAAGCCCGGCGTATCTGCCAGAAAGCCGCTTTCGTCTCCTTCTCCAAGCGGATAGAGCTCCACGCATCGGGTGGTGTTCTTCCCTCGCTCGATACGGTGGCTCAGCTCCCCCGTCTGCAAAGAAAGGTCGGGAAAGATCCGATTGAGCAGGGTGGATTTTCCCACGCCTGAGGCGCCCGAAAAGGCGGCGATCCTGCCACGCAGGCTTTGATCGATATACTCCCTGAGGGCTATCACGCCCGCTTCACTGTCAAGCCCTGTGCCAAAGACCTCAAAGCCTGCCCCTCGGTAGATCCGGGTCAGACTCTCGGCACGCTCGGGAGCAACGTCGCTTTTCGTGATCACGATCACGGGCTCGATGTGATTGTATTCGGCAATAGAGATCAGCTTATCCACCGTTTCGGGAACAGGCTCGGGGCTTGCCGCCGCCACGGTGACGAACAAAACGTCAAGATTTGCCATCGGCGGACGGATCAGAGCATTCTTGCGCTCCTCGTAGCGGTCGATGGAAAGGCCCTCGCCGCCTGTGAAGGGTTGAATCTCCCCCTCCTTTTCCACAAACGCTGTATGATCGTAGCTGACCGTAACCATATCTCCCACCAAAAGCGAGCCTCGTTTGCGCAGGACGCCACGTCCTCTGCCCACGACGGTCTTGCCGTCCAGAGGCATGGGAGCCTTGCCGTCGTCTTGCAGCAGGCGCACGGTGAAAAGCCCCCCGTTGCTTTTGATCACTCTGCCGTATCCGTGATACATTGGTTTTCTCCTTGCTTGGGTGTTTGTTTTTCCTTCATTGCCGCACGGCGAAGCTGACCGCAGGAGGCGTTGATGTCCGAGCCAAGCTTTCTGCGCACCGTGGCACGGATCCCCTTGGATTCCAAGGCTCTTTGAAAGGCGGCGACCGCTTCTCTGCCCGAGCGGCGGAAGCCTGTTTCCGACACCTCGTTGACGGGGATCAGATTCACGTGAATAGGCATTCCCTCGGTGCGGGTACGCAGATGGGAATTGAGCACGTCTGCCAATTTGCGTGCGTTCTCCACCGAATCGTTCTTGCCTGCAATGAGAGTGTACTCAAAGGAGATCTTTCGCCCCGTATGAGCAAAATACTCCTTGCATGCGCCAAGCAGCGCACTGACGCCGTATTTTTTGTTGATGGGCATGATCGCCGACCGAGTTTCGTCGTCGGGGGCGTGGAGCGAGATGGAGAGAGTGATGGGAAGATCCTCCTCCTGTAAGCGCCGAATCCCCTCGATGAGTCCGCAGGTGGAAAGCGAGATGTGACGGTAGCCGATATTCAGCCCCTCCTCGCAGTTCACCAGACGCAGAAATCTGATCACGTTGTCGTAATTATCCAAGGGCTCGCCAATGCCCATCATAACGATGTTGGAGATGCGCTCTCCCATATCCTTTTGTGCGGCGATGACCTGCCCCAAAAGCTCCCCCGCAGACAGATCTCTGACTCTGCCGCCGATGGTGGAGGCGCAGAATTTACACCCCATGCGGCAGCCTACCTGGGAGGAGATACAAATGGTGTTGCCGTGCTCGTATTTCATCACCACGCTCTCTACGCAGTGACCGTCGGCAAGTCCGAACAGATATTTGACCGTACCGTCAATGGCGGAGACCAATTTTTGCTCGACCACGGGCAAATGCCACGAAAAGGACGCCGCAAGCTTCTCCTGCACTCTTTTGCCAAGGTTGCTCATCTGTTGGGGAGAAAGTCCCTTGTGCAATTGCGGAAAGAGCTGCTTTGCCCTATATTTTGCTTCCCCTGCGGATAGAAACCACTCCTCCAATTCCTCTACGGTCTGGGATAAAAGCTCTTTTTTTTCGTTTTGTTCCATGCTGTTTCCTTCCAAAAGTTCCGTCATGCTCACTCCGCCCTTCTCTCCAGCACCGCAAAAAAGAAGCCGTCGGTGCCGTCGGTATCGGGATAGAGCGTGCGTTGCTCGATCAGATCAAATTCCGTATTTTCCTGCAAAAATTGCTCCACGTTCCACCAATTCTCCTCGGGGAGGATGGTGCAGGTGGAATAAACGAGCCTGCCACCCGGTTTGACGTAACCTGCCGAATTGCGCAAAATGTCCCCTTGGATCACGGGCAGGCGTTCGCTTTGCAGCGGATCCTTGTAGCGTAATTCGGGCTTTTTGGCGAAGACGCCGAAGCCCGAGCAAGGCACGTCGCAAAGCACACGGTCAAATGCCTTGTGCCACTCCGAGTTTTCCTCTCTTGCGTCCCGTGCGCAGATCTGCAAATTAGAGATCCCCAAGCGTTCCGCTCCGCTCTGTACCAAGGAAAGTTTGTTGGCGTGCAGATCGCATGCCGTAACGCTGCCTGTATTTTGCATATCCATTGCCATGGCAAAGGATTTGGAGCCCGGGCAGGCGCAGGTGTCCAAAACGTGCATTCCGGGCTCTGCTCCCACTGCCTGTGTACAAAGCTGGGACGCCTCGTCCTGCACGAAAAAGAGTCCCTCCTCAAATCCCGAAAGCGTGGTAACGGGGATCTTGGACGTGACAAGGATCCCAACGGGGCTCATCGGCGTAGGCTCTGCCGCAAGTCCTTGGGCACGTAAGCGGAGCAGCAGCTCCTCTCTTGTCGTCTTTAACAGATTGACCCGAAGGGTCAGAGGCGGTTGCTTTCCGAACGCCGCCAAAAGCTCCTCCGTCCGCTGCATACCGAAAACAGCCACGAATTTTTCACACAGGGAGGGAAGGAAGGAATAGTTGACCGAAAGATATCCGATGGGGTCCTCGTCCTTGTCGGGAATGGGGATCCGCTTCCCCTCTCTTGCGAAGGCACGCAAGACGGCGTTGACGAAGCCCTTGACCCATTTTTGTGCCATAGATACCGTCTCGTTGACGGCGGCGTGATCGGGCACCCGCTCCAAAAACGCCATTTGATACAGCCCCATGCGAAGCAGATTGCGCACGTCGGGGGCAATCTCCTTGATCGATCTTTGGGCATAGGTCTCGATGCAGGCGTCCAGCGTCAGTCGCTTTTCGATGACCCCGTAGACCAGCGCCGTCAAAAGTCCTCGTTCGGCGCTATCCAAGGAGGAGCGCTTGATCGCCGTATCCAGGGCAATGTTGGAAAATTGCTCCATCGCCATGCATTTATTCAATACCGTCCATGCAATTTTTCTTGCCTCTCCCATAGAGCCTCCTATTTATCAGTCCTCTTTGCGGGTCAGTGCCCCGATCTCCTCCCCCGTAAGTCCTCGGGTGATCCAATCGTAGGAGCTGTTATAGATACAAAGCGTGCCGTACGCCTTTTCCTCGTAATTCAGATCTCCCACGTAATATACGTCGACGAATACCCCAAGGGTCAGATCCTCCACCGTGACGCCGTCAAAGGTGTAGCGGTAATAAGTATACAGAGAGGTGGTATCCCTGGTGCAGCCGCCCGAGGTGGGATAGATCCGCTCCTTTTTCACGGCGCTCTCCTCATCGTTATCCTCTGTGTTGTTGGGGGTCAGATCCTCGGTCACCACCAGCGTCACGTCGAACAGATCGTCCTCCTTGGAGGGCAGCTCCGCAAGCCCCTTATCCTCCTTGAGGTGCTGAATGGTGCTGTTATTGTAGCGGAACACCAACTGTACCTGGTTTGCCTGGGGGATAAAAACGTACTGCGTCACCGAAAAATAGCCTCGGTTGTGCTCTGCCTGGGTGATGGAGGGATTTTGATTCTGATATTGCAGGAGCAGGTTCTCTCCGTGCTCCCGATATGCCTCTCTGAGGGGCTCGTTGACCGAAAGTGCGGACATGGAGGCAGGATCCCCCGAGGAGAACACACGCCAAAGCAGAATGCCGCAGACCAAAAAGATCAGCACGGTCAAGGATATCTTTACCACTCTGCCGAAAAGGCGAAACGTGCGTTGATTGGTCATTTGTTTGATCCTTTCTTCTTCATTCTTGCTTCCCTGCCAAAAGGTGCAGATAAGGCTCTAACGCCACACCCATACGGGTGGGGGTATCGATCTTGGAGGATTGGCAGATCAAAAAGCCCACGTAATCCGCAGCGGCGGCAGAAGCCGCCTCAAAGCTGCTTCCACGCAAAAGCTCTCCCAAGAGCACCGAGGCAAAGATCTCCCCCGTCCCGGGATAGGAGTTCCCCATGTGCTCACGGGCAATGAAGAAGCGTTTACCGTCACGGTCTCTGCCGTAGTTTGCTACCTTGCCGTCGGGAGTCTCTACCCCCGTGATGACGATGCGCTCGGTTCCCTTCGCCTCCAAGGCGCTCAACAGCGTCTCCAGATAAGCGGTGAGCGCTGTCTCGCTCATAGATTGCGTTTTTTCGTAAGCGATCCCCGTCAAGAGACACGCCTCGGTCAGATTGGGGGTCAAAACCTGGGCATAGCGGCTCAGGTGGCGGATCCCCTCCACAAGATCGGGCGTATAGGTGGAATACAGCACCCCGTCGTCCCCCATGACGGGGTCGATGAGGATCAGGGGCGCCTCTCCCGTTTCGTCGGGCTTGTCCCGAAATTCACGAATGAAGCTCTCCACGGTATGGATCTGCTCCGCACTTCCCAAAAATCCCGTATAGATGGCACGAAAGCGCAGATCCAAGCGCAAAAAGTGCTGTGCGATGGGAGAAATATGCTCGGTCAGATCCTTGAAATACAGATCGTCAAAGCCCCCCGTGTGAGAGGAAAGTAATGCGGTGGGCAGAGGCACCGTTTGGTATCCCATGACAGATAGCACGGGGATCACAACGGTCAGAGCGCATCTGCCGACGCAGGAAAGATCATGGATCGCAGCGATCCGCTTGGGTGGTTGATGTTGCATCTTGTTTGCCTTTTTTGTTTAAGAATTCCGAATGGCGTCGGATACGCATTGATAATCGTTGGTCAGCACCGTATCGATCCCCATGGCAAGCATGCGCTTTGCTTGTTCGGGATCGTCACAGTAAAAATAATTGCATCGAATGCCGTGCTCGTGCGCCTTTTGGATCATTGCCTCGTTATAATATTCCATGAAAAGCTGCACCTTTTTGCAACCGTAGCGAATGGCTCTCTCCACGATCTCCATCGGGGCATCTCCGCCGCCGCAGCAACGGGTGATATCGGGCACCCGACGCTGTGCAAGAGAGAGGAAATGATCGTTGCCACTCATAAAGTAAACGTATTTGCGGCAATCGTATTTATCAATGAGGGCGACGATCTTATCCAGGAGCGCCTCGTCGTATTCCACGTCGTTATTCACCGTTTTGATATGAATGTTCATAATGCAATGGCAGGCGAATTTTTTGAGGATCTCCTCAAATTTGAGAATGCGAAGTCCTGCAAATTCCTTACCGAATTTAACACCGAAATCGTATTGCAAAAGCTCCTCGTAGGTATGCTCCCACACCCGTCCCATACCCGTGGAGACACGCTCCAAGCAATCGTCGTGAATGGAGACGATCTCCCCGTCCTTGGTATACCAAAGATCAAATTCGATCTCCTCCGCTCCCATGGCTACGGCAGAGCCAAAGGCAGGCATGCCGTTCTCGGGGGCTACGGTGTTAAAGCCTCGGTGAGCGCAAATGCGGGGATAGGGCATTTTTTCATCATCTAACACGATGGCACTGCCCGCCGCACGGTATTTCCAAGGGCGGCGTCCCTGCTCAATGTATTCGTAATGGGCAGCGGGGGGATTGCCAAAGCCTGCGGGCTTATAGTACTTATTGTGGGGATCAAAATCCACGCACACCTTGCCCACACGGCTCTCCATATTCACCAGCACCTCTCCCTTAGGAGATACCACCATAGAGCCGCCGCCGATGTCCGAGGTCTCGTCCATGCTCACCGAGGAGCGGAGAACGTAGGCGTTACACTGATAGGCACAGAAGGCGGTGATAATTTCCAGAGCTCTGTGGGTATCGCTTCGTTGATGGGAGCAACCGATGATCACGTCCACTCCCTTGCGGGCAATGTGGGCGAAGTTTTCGTAAAAGTAAAAATCGTAGCAGGTCAAAAAGCCGTAGCGTACGCCGTCGATCTCAATGACGGTGGGCTCGCTATGCTCGTAGGTATAGCCTGCCTCCTTGCCCATCTTGCTCTCCTCACCGGGAGTCAGGTGCTCCTTATCGTAGCGCCCCACCACCTCTCCCGTGGGATCGATGGCGTAGGTGGTATTGCGTAGCCCTCCCGGATTGTAGGAGGAAAGGTTGATAAAGAGCGTGGCATTGCATCGCTTTGCCGTCTCCCTCGCCTTTTGCAACAGGGGCGCTTGGTATTTGGCAACGCTTGCCTCGTATTCCTCTCTGGTTTTTGCCAAAGCGGGCACGTCGCACGCCTCGGGAAAGACGATGATATCCATGCTTCCGTCACAGGCATCCAACATCTCCATCTCCCACGCAAACAAGGCGTCGGAATCTTGATACTCGGTAGAATAGTGCGGCTGAACGATACAGGCCTTCATGATAATACTCCTCTTATGGTTACGTATTTTTTAATCGATCCAGGGTGTTTTGCAGGATGATCTGCGCCGAGAGCGTATCGATGACGCCCTTGCGCTTTTTGCCCCGTGTGTTGGTCTCGTTAAGATAGCGGGAGGCGCTCATGGTGGTCATGCGCTCGTCCATCATCAGAACGGTCACACCCTCCAATCTCTCCTCCAACAGGGCTGCAAATTCACGGCAACGTTGGGCACGAAAGCCCTCGGAGCCGTCCATGTTCTTGGGCAATCCCACAACCACGGCAACAGCGCTCTGCTCCCGTGCTACCTCTGCCACCTTGTCGGCGGTCTTTTCAATTCCCCCGGGGCTGACGTAGCCGATGCCCGACGCCAAAAAACGGCTTGTGTCCGACACGGCAAGTCCCGTTCTCGTATCCCCGAAGTCTACCCCGAGAATACGCCCACGTGTCTCCTTTACGGAGTTGATCTGGTCTTGGTTTAACATAGTTCCTCTTATGTTTAAAAGAATTACTTGTTTTTAATGTCGTATAACAGGTCAATCACAACCGATAGTGCCCAAAGCACCGTAGCGGAAGGGATTGGAGAGAGAAGCGCAGTAAGAAAAGCCTCAAAGGAAATATTGAGGGCTCCCAATGCCACAATGATGCCACATACAAGCACAACCATGGATATCACCTTCAATATCATTGAGATCCCCGGTCTATTCTTGTCCGAAGTCGCACTTTTTTCTTCCTCTACGATCCTTTTGATCCTTTCATACTCCTCGTCGGTAACCTCAACAAAGTTCTCCTTGTAATACCCAAAGGTGCCGGCATCGTAAAGCGGGTACTCCTCGGATTCTTTTCCATACTCTCTGCTGTAAAGCCCTGCCGCTCTTAACACGTCCTTCTTTTCATCGAGTGCTCTTTGCTTCTTTTTTTCTTCTCTTGTTGCAAACCATTGTTCCAATTGCTCGTTCATTGTCTTTCTCCAATTCTTCGTCGAAAAATTATTATCCCAAAATGTCGCCCTTGGCGATCTTTCTGCCGTTGATGAAGTCGGCGGCGCTCATGCGCTTTTTGCCCTCGGGAAGTACCCAAAGCAGTGCCACGCTTCCCTCCCCGCAGGCGACCTCGATCCTGCCCGCCTCGGTGGAAAGCACCGTGCCCGCAGGCGCCAAGACGCCGCTCTGTGCGAGTACACAGGAGGCGGTGACCTTTAACATCTTGCCGTCGGGGGTGTGGGTGAATGCCAACGGAATGGGAGAAAGTCCTCGGATCTGATCGTGCACCTGTTGCGCTGTGCGGTGAAAATCGATGAGACAATCGCTCTTTTCGATCTTTGCGGCATAGGTTGCCCCCTCGCCGTTTTGCGGTATGCGCACAAGTGTTCCTTGGCGGATCTCGCTCACTGTCTGCAACAAAACCTCGGCGCCCAAGGCTCCCAATTTATCGTGAACGTCCTCAAAATTGTCGTTTTCTTCAATATCGATCTCTCCCCTGAGGAGCATATCTCCTGTATCCAAGCCTACGTCCATCATCATGGTGGTGATGCCCGTGCGCTTTTTGCCATCCATGATGGCACGCTGCATGGGCGCTGCTCCCCGATATTCGGGCAGGAGCGAGCCGTGGACGTTAACGCACCCGTGCTTGGGGTAATCCAGCACGTTTTTGGGCAGGATCTTTCCGTAAGCCGCAACCACCAGCAATTCAGGATCCAGCTCCCGAAGCAGAGCGGCAAACTCCTCTCCTTTGAGTGTAGCGGGCTGATAGACGGGGATTCCCCTCTCCATAGCGTAGACCTTGACGGGGGGAGGGGTCAAGGCGTAGCCCCTGCCACGGGGCTTGTCCGGCTGTGTTACAACGCCTACCACGTTCTCCCCCTCTTCTACCAGGGCACGGAGAGAAAACAGTGCAAAATCCGGCGTTCCCATAAATACGATTCGCATTATTTCACTTCCTCTATCATGCAATCCAAAAACAGCTTTCCGTCCAAATGGTCGATCTCATGGCACAAGGCACGTGCCAACAATTCGCTCCCCGAGACCTCAAAGACCTTTCCGTGGCGGTTGAGCGCCCGAACCGTGACGTGCATGGGGCGCTTGGTGATGCCCCATCTGCCCGGGATCGAGAGGCAGCCCTCCTGCTCCCTTTGCTCCCCTGCGTAGGCGATGATCTTGGGGTTGATCAGCTCAATGACCTGCCCCTCCTCCACCTCGACCACGGCGATGCGGCGCAGAATCCCCACCTGGGGAGCGGCAAGTCCGCAGCCGTCGGCATCACGCATGGTCTCGATCATATCGTCCAGAAGCGTCACGATGCGGGGGGTGATCTGCTCTACGGGACGGCAGACCTTGCGAAGGATCTCGTCCCCGTGCTTAACAATCTTTAATTTTGCCATAATACTAAAACCTCACTTACAGATTTGAGGGATTGAGGTCTACGCCCATGGAGACCTTTCTCCCCATTTTTTGCCCAAAGGAGCAAAGCAGCTCCGCCAGCATGGAAAGGGTGCGCTTGTTCAGCTTGCATTTGACTACCATGCGCATGCGGTATTTATTATCCACCCGATATACGGGGGCTTCAAAAGGACCGAAGGAGACCAGCTCCACGTCCTTATATT
>JAFTMU010000227.1 GCA_017452215.1 Clostridia bacterium | reverse complement strand
CCTATGCCTCTTTTCCACCGAGAACGATCCGGAGCACTTTCCGAGAGGGCTGTACGACCACGGCAAATACCCTTTTGTCACGGTCAATTTCATGCATGCGGAAAACAGTCTTTACGGAATGGGGTTGGTGGACGTAGGGGCGGATGCGCAAATTCAGATCGACCTCATCAATGATGCGGTGGTCAAAAACACCCTCATGGCGGTCAATCCCCGCTATTTCAAAACCAAAAACACTGCGGTCAGAGAGGAGGATTTGGCCGATTGGGGCAAGACCTTTGTGGAGGTGTCCTCTTTGGACGAGAGGGCGCTCAAGGTGATCGAGACCCAAGGCCTGTCGGGAAATTACCTCTCCTTTTTGGCTTCCAAGATCGAAGAACTGAAATACGTCACCGCCAATACCGATGCCGCCAACGGAGCCGCCCCGGGCGGCGTGACGGCGGCATCGGCCATTGCCGCTCTGCAAGAGGCCTCCGGGAAGCACGCAAGGCTGATCAACCGAGCCTTTTACGGGGCATATCGAGAGGTGGTATGGCACGTGGTGGAGCTGATTCGCCAGTTCTATCGTCCCATGCGTTGGTTTCGTCTGCTTCCCGACGTGGCAGGAAGGGATCGTTTTCTGGCCTATTCCAACGAGGCTTTGCGTCCCCAGACCCAATCGGACGGAAGCCTGCGGATTCCCGAGTTTGATATCGAGATCTCGGCGGAAAAGGCCAATCCCTATCGCCGCATGGAGGCCAACGAGCTGGCACTCTCTTTTTACAAAATGGGGCTCTTTTCTCCTGCATCGGCCGACATGGCCTTGGCCTGTGTGGACATGATGGACTTTCCCCAAAAGGATTCCGTTCTGGCCAAGATTCGTCAAAACCAAACTCTTTCGGACACGGTGTCGGCATTGGCACGGCTTTCCCTTGCCATGGCACAAAAGAGCGGAGATGCCGAGGCTGTCCAAGCAATTGGACAGATTTTGGCGAGCGTCGGCCGATCCGTTTCCGCGGAGAGCGACGTGGATCCTGCTCGTGCCGCACGGGCGGATGACATCACAGGGGAGAGCCGTCGGGTGGAAATTGCCCGTGCAAAGGCAAGGGCTGCTACGGAGGTGGACGGATGATCCGAGTGATGTACCATGCTCCCTTTGAGCTCAACGTATACGGCCATGCCGAGACCGTGGGACGGGACGAGTACTCCGCCATCTGTGCCGCCGTCTCCGCCCTCATGGGAGGGCTGTGCGAGGCCATGGAGCAAAATCGACGGCTTTTGCAAAAAAAGGAGATCTGTCTTTGGGCAGGCTATGCTCACGTCAACGTCGTTCCCAAACGGGAATTTGGTCCTGCCTGCAAGAAGATGTTTGAGCCCTGCCTCTACGGCCTTGCCCATTTGGCCAAGCAATACCCGGAGGCCATTCGGTTTGTGCGGGATGGAAGTACCAAGATTCGCCGGTCTTAAGCGGCAGAAGGATTCGCCTCCCGAAGGGGCAGAAGGAATGATCCGCCAAAAGGATCGGAAAGGAGGCAGCATGAAACAGCTGCTCACAAGGATCGGTCTGCAATTTTTCGGAGAGGGAGGCACCGCCTCTTCGGGAAGCGGATCGACAGCGTCGGGAGTGGGAGGAGAACGCACGGGAACGCCTGCCTCGGAGGCGGCGGATGCGGCAATCCCCGCAAACATTCCCCCCCGCGCAAGAAAACACTATTTAGCGGCCTTGGAGGACGTGAAACGGCAGAACGCCGGCTCTGCCAACGAAACCTCACCCCAAGCGAGCTCTGCGGATGCAGAGACCGCCAAGTCTCCCGCCAAGCGAAGCTATCGGGAGCTGGTGGAAAGCGAGGAGTACAAGGCCGATCATCAGCGTGCCATCCAAAAGGCAGTCAAGGATCGCATGAAGGCACGAGATGCCGAGCTGGCCGAGGTCAACGAGCTGTTACGCTTGGCCGCACGGGGGTACGGGCTGGATCCTGCTGCGGAGAGTTTTCGATCCGATCTGAAGCAAGCCCTGCTCTCGGACGATTCGGCGATT
>JAFTMU010000226.1 GCA_017452215.1 Clostridia bacterium | reverse complement strand
TACCTCCTTGGGAGTATCGAACTTTTCATTCGGACTGCCGAAAAGATATATCTTTAACAGCACCTTTTTTTCAATTGCTCTTTCTCACTGGCTGTCGGCGGCGATCATCAATCCCTTTTATGTGGAAATGATGAAGGTTTATCATGCTTTTTGCACGCTCAACGGTCTGGATGAAAGCTGCAAGGCGTACATCGATTATGCGTCCTCGCTTCCGCAATACACGCCCTCTGCGGCTGTACCCGGGGGGAGCGGCAATGGAGTGGTTACAGAGGAAAAAAGCGAATTGCAGAGCGCCGTCATCAAGGGGTTGGGGGAAAGTGCCGCAGCAAAGACCGCACTTTTACTGAATGCGGGGAAGGATCCGCTTTCCTTGGTAGAGGAGGAGATCATTCCCGCACTGAACACGGTGGGAGAGGGATTTGAAGCCAAGCGGGTCTATCTGCCCCAGCTGTTAATGAGTGCAGAGGCGGCGGGAGCTGCCTTCGAGGTCATTAAAGCCAATATGCCCAAAGGGGGAAGTGCGAAAAAATGCGATTTCGTTCTTGCCACCGTAAAGGGGGACATTCACGATATCGGAAAGAACATCGTCAAGCTTCTGTTGCAGAATTACGGCTTTGAGGTAAGTGATCTTGGACGGGACGTTCCTCCCGAGGAGATCGCCCGAGAGGTGGTGCGTCTGCACGCTCCCTTGGCAGGGTTGAGTGCCTTGATGACTACCACGGTGCCCGCTATGGAGGAGACGATCCAACTGTTGCGCCTTGAAGCGCCCTGGTGCAAGGTCGTTGTGGGCGGAGCGGTATTGACGAAGGAATACGCCGACGCCATTGGTGCGGATCACTATGCCAAGGATGCCATGGAAGCGGTGCGCTATGCGGAAGCGGTTTTTGCGGGAATTTGAATGATGTTAAATGTAGCAAAGGGCTGAGTCGTTTGATTTAGCCCTTTTGGTCGTTTAAAAGCTACGTTATGAAAATAACGGGTTATTAAATTGTAAAGATTCGCCAGCCGCTTTTTCTTTTGGTTTTGCTGGCGCAAAAGAAAAAGCTAACAAAAAGAAAAGCGCCGAAGGAGATTTCGCTCTCTGCGGAGAGCGAGGAGGCTTACGCAGCCTCCACTGCGCCGCCTTTTGAAAAAGGCGGGCGAAAACTTTTTTGAGTTGACGAAAGCCGATGGTTTTGTCTGCAGCCTCTTTTTTCGTTATTTTACCGTTATTTCCATGTCCAGCTCTCTTACGGCGTTCTGCAAGGTTTTTGCCGCATGGCGGAGCTTGTTTTCTTCCTCATGATCCAAGGGAATCTCCAGCACCTGTTTGACGCCCGAGCGGCTGACGATGCAGGGAAGGCTCATATAGACGCCGTCCAGCCCGTAATGTCCGTCCACCAGGGCGGAGACGGGGAGAATGGTATTTTCATCACGTAGGATCGCCGCTACGATCCTTTTGACCGATTCGGCAATAGCGTAATAGGTGGCTCCCTTTGCCTCAATGATCTTATAAGCGCTGTCACGGACGTCACGGAAAAGGCTGTCCAGGGTTCTCTTATCGTAGCCTCTGCCGCAGCTTTCGCAATAGTGGTTCAGATCCACGCCCGAGACGTTTGCCGAACTCCATACGGGCAATTCACTGTCTCCGTGCTCGCCGATGATGAAGGAGTGAACGTTTCGGCTATCCACTCCCAGGTGGCTGCCGAGGAGCTGCTTGAGACGGGCGGTGTCCAGCACCGTGCCCGAGCCGATGACACGGCTTGACGGAAAGCCCGAGATCTTCCACGTGACGTAGGACAAGACGTCCACGGGGTTAGTGACCACCAAAAGAATGGCGTTTTGATTATAGATCGTGATATTGCTGACGATACTGCGGAAGATACGGGCGTTGGTGCGGACGAGATCCATGCGGGTCTCTCCCGGCTTCTGATTGGCGCCCGCCGTGATGATGATCAGTCCGCAATCCACAAGGTCTGCGTAATCCCCTGCATAAATATCCATCGGGGCGTGAAAGGGAAGCCCGTGGGCAAGATCTGCCGCTTCTCCCTCTGCTTTTTTGAGGTTGATATCAATGAGCACCATTTCGGAAAACCACCCCGTTTGCATCAGCGTATAGGCGGTGGTGGCACCGACGTTGCCACAGCCGATGATGGCGCATTTGCGTATGTTGACGGTGTTACAGCTTTGTATTCTGCGATCCATTTTTTTATTGCTCCTTTTCTTGCTTTTTTGTTATTATGCCGCAAAACGGGTTAAAATTACATTGCGAATATAAAAGAAAAAAATTGAAAAAAGGTATTGACAAACGGAAAAGTGTATGGTATACTATGTAAAGCAATTTGCTTTACACCCCTTTGGAGGTGGCAGGATGTTTGAGAAAAATCTTGAAATCGGGTTTTTGCTTGATTTTTACGGGGACGTGCTTTCCCAGCGCAAGCGAACGGTTTTGGACTATTATTACAATGATGATCTTTCTCTTGCGGAGATCGCTGGGGAGATCGGGATTTCCAGACAGGGTGTCAGAGAACTGATCAAAAAGGCGGAGGAGGAGCTTCTGTTCTACGAGGAGAAGCTGGGGCTTGCCAAGCGCTTTCGGGCAACCGAGGAGCAGGCGCAGGCGCTGCTTTGCATGATCGAGTGCCAAAATGCGGCAGAACAGATCCAAGAGGCAGCCAGAGAGCTGATCAGAACGGTCAAGGGGTAGAGTAAATTGAATTTGAAGGAGGTAATTCCGTATGTTTGAAAGTCTTGGTGAAAAGCTGAACAACGCCTTCAAAAAGTTTCGTAACAAGGGAAAATTGACCGAAGCCGACGTCAAAGCGGGAATGCGGGAGATCAAGCTCGCACTTCTGGAAGCGGACGTAAACTTCAAGGTCGTGCGTGATTTTATCAAAATCGTTTCCGAGCGTGCCGTGGGTGCAGAGGTGCTGGAATCCCTTTTGCCTGCGCAACAGGTGGTCAAGATCGTCAACGAGGAGCTGACACGCCTGATGGGTGGCTCTCAATCCAAACTTAACATTTCTCCCAAGCCTCCTACGGTCATTATGATGGTGGGCTTGCAGGGTGCAGGTAAAACCACCCATGCGGGAAAATTGGCGGGAATGTATAAAAAGCAGGGCAAGCGTCCTCTTTTGGTGGCAGGCGATATTTACCGTCCCGCTGCCATTAAGCAGCTGCAGGTGGTTGGTGAAAAGCTGGATATTCCCGTGTTTACCATGGGCGACAAGGTTTCTCCCGTAGAGATCGCCAAGGAGGGCATCAAGTTTGCCAATCAAAAGGGCTACGACATGGTCTTTATCGACACGGCGGGCCGTTTGCAGATCGACGAGGTCCTGATGGAGGAGCTCAAAAATATCAAGGAAGCGGTCAATCCCGCCGAGATCCTTTTGACGGTGGACGCCATGATCGGTCAGGAATCGGTCAACGTAGCCGAGACCTTTAACGATCTGTTGGATATCACGGGTGTGATTTTGACCAAGCTGGACGGCGATACCCGTGGCGGTGCGGCACTTTCCATTCGTTACGTGACGGGCCAGCCCATTAAGTTTGTGGGTACGGGCGAAAAGCTGGATACCATTGAGCCCTTTTATCCCGACCGTATGGCATCGAGAATCCTCGGTATGGGTGACGTGCTCACGCTGATCGACAAGGCCCAGGCGGCGTTTGACGAAAAGCAGGCGGCGGCTCTGGAGGAAAAAATGCGCCGTCAGACCTTTACCCTGGACGACTACCTGGCTCAGCTTTCCCAGATCAAAAGCATGGGAAATCTGGAGCAATTGGTGGGAATGATGCCCGGTGTCAAGCCCGGAGCGCTCAAGGATGCAAAGGTAGACGAATCGGTGCTGGCACGCACTGAGGCGATCATCCACTCCATGACGAAAAAGGAAAGAGAAAAGCCCGAGATCATCAACGCTTCCCGTAAAAAGAGGATCGCTACGGGCTCGGGAACCTCGGTGGAGGACGTGAACAAGCTGCTCAAGCAGTTTGATCAAATGCTCAAAATGATGAAGCAATTTAGCAATATGGGCAAGACGAAGCAAGGAAAGAAAATGCTCGGTAGAATGAAGATGCCTTTCTGATTTCACCGTACATTATAGAAAAATCAATTTTATTTTTTGGAGGAAACAAATCATGGCAGTAAAAATGAGACTGAGAAGAATGGGCGCAAAGAAGGCTCCCTTCTACCGTGTGATCGTGGCAGACAGCCGCTCTCCCAGAGACGGCCGCTTTATCGAGGAGATCGGTTATTATAACCCTCTGACCGAGCCTGCTGAAATCAAGATCGATGCTGAGAAGGCAAAGAAGTGGATCAGCAACGGCGCACAACCCACTGAGACCGTAAAGTCCCTGCTGAAAAAGAGTGGCATCGTTGACTGAGCCGTCCGATAAGGAGACACAGTATGGTTAATTTGCAGGAAACTTTGGCCGACATCGCAAAAGCGATCGTCGATAACCCCGACCAGGTTACGGTGACCAAGGAGGAGGATGAAAACACCATCACTCTTACCTTGACCGTTGCTCCTGACGATATGGGTATGGTCATCGGCAGACACGGCAGAATCGCCAAGGCGATCCGCACGGTCATCAAGGCCGCCTCTGTCAACGGCGGCAAAAAGGTCAGCGTAGATATCAGATGATGCGTTTGCTTTGCCAAAAGCCCTGATAGCTGCTGACAAAATAACGGCGGACACGAAAGGTGTCTGCCGTTATTTTTTTTGTTCATCCGTGCAAATAAAAAGATGGCATTTCACGAAATCCGCCTTGACTTTTTTTGCAGAGTATGATAAGATAATAACAGATATTTTGAGGGGGAGCGCCTAAGATGGAACAAAAGCGATTCAGCAAAAATGATGCGGGATTTATCTGTCGGCATTGCGGCAAGGAGGTATTGCCCCTGGGGTATACCTCTCGCAATCACTGTCCGTTTTGTCTGTGGTCTCTCCACGTGGACATCAACCCCGGGGACAGGGCCAACGATTGCGGTGGCGAGATGGAGCCGATACGGGTGGAGCCCGATGCGAAAAAGGGATATGTGATCCTTCATCGGTGCCAAAAGTGCGGTGAGATCCACCGCAACCGTGCCGCACACGAGGCAAGGGTACAGCCCGACAGCATCAAGCTTCTGATCCGTCTGACGGCAGGGCAGGGTTGATCTTTTTGATGATTTGAAAGGAGAATGGCGATGATCTATATGTTTTTGGCAAACGGATTTGAAGAGGTGGAGGCACTTTGTCCCTTGGATCTTTTGCGCCGTGCAGGGTGCGCCGTGACCACTGTGGGCATTGGCGGCGACCGTATTCTCGGGGCGCATGGGATCGAGGTACAGGCGGATATTCCCGATACCATGTTCCGTGATTCCTCTCCCGAGATGATCATTCTCCCCGGAGGAATGCCCGGCACGAGACATTTGGACGAATCCAAGACGGTGGACGCCGCTCTGCGTGCCGCCGATCATGCAGGGGCATATCTTGCCGCTATTTGTGCAGCTCCTATGGTGCTTGGAAAACGGGGATATTTGAAGGACAAGACTGCCGTTTGCTTTCCCGGCTTTGAGGAGCATCTTTTGGGGGCAAAGGCGCCCCTTGACAGTGCTCGTGTGGTACGGGACGGAAAGGTAGTGACCGCTATGGGTATGGGGGTTGCCTTGGAGTTTGGCTTGATGCTGGTTTCTGTTCTCAAGGGACAGGAGAGCGCAGAGAAGCTTCGCTGTGCCGTCATCGCAGATTGAGATATTGATAATGGACAAGACTCAGCTGCGAAGGCTCTTGAAGGAGAAGCGCAAAACGCTTTCTCCCGAGCAAAAAAAGGCGATGGATCAGGCGATCGTCGATCATATTGCAGCAACACAGGAGTTCCGTGAGGCTTCCGTGCTCCTTTTGTATGCTCCCATGGAGGGAGAGATCAATCTGCTCCCTTTGGCACGTCTTGCACGGGAGGCGGGAAAGTCCATTGCATTCCCGAGATGTGACGTGCAAACGAACACTATGGTATTTCATATTCTGACGCCCGAGGCACGGCTTTCCGAGGGCGCTTACGGGATCGCAGAGCCGCCTTTGGAGGCGCCGATTTGCGTGCCCGATGAAAAGGCGCTTTGCATCTTGCCTGCCTTGACCTTTGATCTTGCGGGCAATCGGTTAGGGTATGGAAAAGGGTATTACGACCGTTATCTTGCGGATTTTCCCGGGGTGACGGTGGGAGCGGTGTATGCTTCGTTTTTGGTTCGGGGCGTACCGGTGGACGGGCACGATATTCCCGTTGGTTTGCTGGCTACCGAGCAAGGGATCCTTACTTGCCAAGAGGCAAGAGAGACACTTCCCGTGACGGAAGAAGATTTTGCGGAGGAGTCGGGGGAAGAAAAAGAGACGCTGCAAAAGAAGTCTGTCGCCGATCGGGTAAAGTCGCTTTTTGCGTCCCTTGGACGGGCGTTTTCCCAAAGCCGAACCAAGCCTCTGCATCTGCCGCCCGTCTTGGTGCTTTGCACTTATCTTCTGCTGTTGCTTTCCCGTGTGGTTGACACACAGCTTTTGGACCGTGAAAATGAATATCTGGGCGTGATCCTGTTACAGGTGTTGATCTTTATCATTCCCGCTGCCGTCTATTGCAGGATCGCAGGGGAGTCCTTTACGTCACGTATACGCATGAAGCCGATCCGCCCGACGCAGATCTTTTTTGTGCTTTTCATGCTGATCATTATGGTGACGGGAAGTCTTCTGACCTCCATCCTGACGGGAGGAATTGCCTCCTTGAGTGGAAATTTTACCCTGTACGGTACGTTTGTTGCGCATACGGGGACCCCTTTGGATATTCTCTATGCTATTTTAGCCTATGCGCTGCTGCCTGCCTTTGGGGAGGAGCTGGTATATCGCTCCATCCTTTGCGCCGAGTATGAGGGGCGGGGAGTTGCGGTATCGGTCAGCGTCAGTGCGCTCTTTTTTGCAATGCTCCATTTTTCCATCGAGCATTTTCTGACCTATTTTGTGTTG
>JAFTMU010000225.1 GCA_017452215.1 Clostridia bacterium | reverse complement strand
GAATTGCAGGCATATAAAACATTATAACTTTGTTGTGTGAAAATCCTGTGTCACGATTATGAACAAAGGCAAAATTTTAGCAATAATTCTTCATAATTTATTATACATTCATAATTACGGGCAGGATCATCGGCTTTCTCTTGGTTTTTGTGTAAAGGAATTTGGTCAATTCGTCCTTCACCCGCTTTTTCATTTGCATGCGGTCGATCTGCGCTTCATAGTCCAAAATATCCATCAGACAGTCTGCGGCAATGCTGCGGGCTTCCTCCATCAATTCCTCTGCCTCCCGTACGTAAACGAATCCACGGGACACGATATCGGGACCGGAGAGCAACAGCCGCTCCTCGGTATCCACCGTAGCGACCACCACGATCAAACCGTCCTGTGCCAGGTGTCGGCGGTCACGCAGAACGATGTTTCCAACGTCTCCCACCCCGTAGCCGTCCACCAGCACCTTGCCTGCGGTCACCGTGCCGTTCCAACGAGCGCCATTCGCATCGATCTCCAGGACCTTACCGATCTCCGAGATGAAGATATTCTTATCACTGATCCCCATATAGCGGGCAAGCTCACGGTTGGCGGCAAGGTGACGGCTCTCACCGTGCACGGGCATCACGTATCTGGGCTTTGTCAGAGCGAGCATCAATTTGATCTCCTCTTGGCAGGCGTGTCCCGAAACGTGCACCTCAACCACAGCATCGTGCAAAACCTCCACGTTGTTTTTGGAGAGCTCGTTAATGATGCGCCCCACCAGCTTTTCATTTCCGGGAATTGCCGAGGCAGAGAATACCACCACGTCGTTGACGTCAAGGGAGACCTGCATATGATCCGAAAAGGCCATACGGTACAAAGCGGACATAGGCTCGCCTTGGCTGCCTGTGGTAATGATCGTCACCTCGCTGGGGCGATAGCGCTTGATCTCGTTGATGTCCACCAGAACCCCGGCAGGAATCTTCATGTACCCAAGCTCGGTAGCAGCCTTGACGATGTTGAGCATACTGCGCCCCGTAATAGCCACCTTCCGCTTGTGATGGGCGCTGGTATCAATGATCTGCTGTACACGGTGTACGTTGGAGGAAAAGGTGGCGATGATGATCCTCTTTTTGGAGTGGGTGGCAAAAATGCTTTCCAGGGAGGCGCCGACCTTTTTCTCCGAGGGGGTAAACCCGGGGCGCTCGGAGTTGGTGGATTCACAAAGCAGCATCAATACGCCCTCACGTCCAAGCTCGCCCAAACGCACGATATCCATCATCTCACCGTCAATGGGAGAGGTATCCAGCTTAAAGTCACCCGTGTGCAACAAAATGCCCAAGGGAGTGTGCAGAGCGATGGCGCAGGCGTCGGCAATAGAGTGGTTTACGTGGATGAATTCCGCCGTGATCGCACCCAGCCTTACCTTCGTTCCCGCATTTACGGTGCGCAATTCGGGATTCCAAGGCAGAATGTGCTCCTCCAGCTTGTTGCGAATGATCCCCAAGGTCAGGGGAGTGCCGTAGATCGGGGGATTGATGGTGCGCAAAAGGTAAGGAATGGCGCCGATGTGGTCCTCATGACCGTGGGTCAAAAGCACCGCCTTGATTTTTTCCTTGTTGGCTTCCAGATAAGAAATGTCGGGAATGACCAGATCGATCCCCGGCATATCCTCCTCGGGGAAGCCGAGACCGCAATCGATCACCACCCAATCGTTTTCATATTCAATGACGGTCATGTTTTTACCGATCTCCCCAAGACCGCCCAGAGGAACGATACGAATTTTACCCATGTCCTTGATTTTTTTGGGTTTTTTAGGCATTGTAAAAAATACTCCTTTCCGTTTTCAAAATTCCCCTTTTTAAGGGGCGCAAAAAGAACCTTTCTTCAAAAAGGCAAAGCATACAAACCCTACCCACACAGGGAACACGCCCCTCCCCATGTGTTTAAGGCTTTCTTGATATTCGCAGTGATTCTCCGTCCCCGTGGAGACAGAGAGAAATAACGGTCGCATATATCACATTATATTATACACTGATTCCGCATAAAAGTCAATACCCTATAAAAAACTTTTCCGCAGTCAAAGCAGGAGCAAAAGAGTGGTCACAGCAGCGACGGCAGCCCCGCATACCGTCCCCGCTCCAAAAAAGAGCCAACGCCAAAGCTTCTGCTTGTCACGGCGCAGCGTATCCGAGCCGCTTTCCGATAAGATCCTGTTGGCTTCGTTGAGGATATCCGTCTGATCCCCCTTTTTGTCACTCATTTCCCGCCTTAAAACAAAATACGCCTCGTCAAAATACTGACTGTTTCCGGTACGGATCACGATCATTTGCTTTCTCGCTCCCCGAATCATACAATACTCCTCCGTTCATCATCTCTTGACCGAGTATTTGACAGGATTTTTTTAAAAAAACCACAAACGGCAGAAAAAACAGGAAAAAAAGATGCAAAATAACATGACCGCAAACGCCGCAGGAAACGCCCACCTGGTTTTTCTGATATGTATTGATGAAAAATATACGGCGATAATATATACCACAGTATCCGAGCTTGCAAAAATCACCGATGCGCAAAGTCCTGCAAGACTGTCCGGTCCCACACTCTCCAACAGAGACCCAAAGGCGGCCATGGAAGCGCTGCCCGAAAAGGGACGTGTCAGCAAAAGAGGAAGCAGCTCGGTAGGGATCCCCAAAAACGAGGCGGCAGGGGAGAGCAGCCTTGCAAAGGCGTCCACGGCACCCGAGGCGTTGAGCATAGCCACTGCCGCCATCAGAGCAACCAACGTGGGCAAGAGCCCGATGGCGGTTTGCAGCCCTCCCTTGGCACCCCTTACGAATGCGTCAAAATAGTTCCGCTTGCCAAAAAGAAAGATCAACCCCACCGCCCCCAGCACCAAGGGCATGGCAAGGGAGGAGAGGGATTCAAGCATCCTTACTCCCCCTTCCTTTCTTCCTGCCAAACGCACCCAGAAGTCGGGTAAGGAGGAGAGCGAATAGGGCGCAAAGCACGGAGCATACCCAAACGGGGATCATAATGGAAAAGGGATCCCGAGAGCCCGCCGCCCGCCGCAGTGCCAAAAGATTTGCAGGGATCAGCGTCACCGAAGCCGTATTCAATACCGCCAGGGTGATTTGCTCACTGTCCGCCGTATCGGGGTGCGGATTGTGCTTTTGCATTTCCGACATGGCTTTGAGCGCCAAGGGGGTCGCCGCATTTCCTATTCCTAACAGATTTGCACTGATATTTGCGCTGAT
>JAFTMU010000224.1 GCA_017452215.1 Clostridia bacterium | reverse complement strand
ATTCAGCACCGGCTCCTCCATCTTCTACCATATGCTCTACGAGTCCGTTATGAACGGCAAGCCCCTGGACGTGACCCCCGAAAAGGCAGCCAAGGTCATCGAATTGATCGAGGTCGTCCACGCACAAAATCCCCTGCCCATTATTTATTGATCCAAGGAGGATACCGATATGTTTAAAATTGCGATCCTCGGCTGTGAGAACTCTCACGCCAATAACTTTCTCGCTCAGCTTCGTGACGGCAGACACCCCGAGGTAGAAGTTCTCGGCGTTTATTCCGACGAGGAAGCTCCCTGCAAAAAGCTTCACGACGAATTCGGCGTCCCCGTCATGCAGTCCTATGACGAGCTGGTGGGTAAGGTGGATGGTATCATGATCACCGCCCGCCACGGCGATAACCACTACAAGTACGCAAAGCCCTATCTGGCTTCCGGTATTCCCATGTTCATCGATAAGCCCATCTCCTGCTCCGGCGAGGAAGCAGTGGAATTTATGAGAGAGGCAAAGAAGTACGGCGTGCGCCTCAGCGGCGGCTCCTCCTGCAAGTACCTTCCCACCATCGTGGAAATGGCAGAGCAATACAAGAGCGGCGCCTTCGGCAACGTTCACGGCGGACACATCTGCGCTCCCGTGGATCTTCCCAGCGAGCACGGCGGCTTCTACTTCTACTCTCAGCACCTGGTGCAGATGATGACCACCGTGTTCGGCAACGGCATCAAATCCGTCAACGCTGATTTCGGTGAGCTTGACGCTGCCGCCATCATGCGCTACGAGGGCTTTAACGTCACCGCCTCCTATACGGGCAAGTGCTACAACTATTTTGGCTCCGTCTACGGCGATAAGCTGGCAAGAGCGGAAAAATGCGCATTCGTTCCCGAATGCTTCCAGCGTGAGTTCGACGATTTCTGCGATCTGCTCGCAGGCAAGGAGATGAAGGAAAGCTATGACGAATTCATCTATCCCGTATTCGTTCTCGACGCTCTCGTCCGCTCCAATGCAAGCCGTCAGTGGGAGACTGTCAACGTCATTCCCGTATAAACCAAAATTCCAACGAGGTATTCTATGAAAACCATCATCAAAGATAAACTCACCGTAAAGGTGTTCGAGAACCGTGCTCTGGCAGGCAAGGACGCCGCCCGTGACGGTGCCAACGCCATTCGTGCCCTTTTGGCAAAGCAGGAGTGGGTCAACATCATCTTCGCTGCCGCTCCCTCCCAAAACGACACCTTGGCGGCTCTGTTCGAGGAAAAGGACATCGATTGGACCCGCTGCCGTGCTTTCCATATGGACGAGTACGTGGGCTTTGCCAAGGACAAAAAGGAAAGCTTCGGCTGCTATCTCTACGAGCACGTGTTCGGCAAGCTTCCCTTCGGCGAGGTACACTACGTCAACGGTGCGAACCCCGATCCCGAGGCAGAGTGCATCCGCTATGGTGAGCTGTTGACCAAATATCCCACCGACATCGTCTTTTTGGGCATCGGTGAGAACGCTCACATCGCCTTCAACGATCCCTGGGTAGCCGATTTCAATGACCCCAAAAAGGTCAAGCTGGTGCCTTTGGACGAGATGTGCCGCAATCAGCAGGTACACGACGGCTGCTTTGCTACCATCGACGACGTTCCCACCCACGCATTCACCCTGACCATTCCTTCCCTCACCGCCGCAAAGGTGATGATCTGCACCGTTCCCGCTGCCACCAAGGCAGAGGCGGTTTACAATACGGTCAACGCTCCCATCAGCGCTGACGTGCCCGCCACCATCATGCGCCTACACGATAACGCTACCATGTATTGCGATAGCGATAGTGGGGCAAAGCTGTTATGATTACCGAAATCAAAAACGGCCGTGTGATCAAGAACGGCGAGATCAAAAACGAGAGCGTCTATTTTGAGGGAGAGAAGATCCTCTCCCAAAAAGAGGCGCAGGCAAAGGGAATCGATACCGTCATTGACGCTAAGGGAAACTACGTTTCCGCAGGCTTTATCGATATCCACGTCCACGGTGGCGGCGGATACGATTTTATGGACGGTACCGAGGAGGCATTTGAGGGAGCCGCCGCCTTCCACGCAAAGCACGGCACTACCGCTCTGTGCCCCACCGCATCCTCAGGCGATTTTGACGTCACCGTGAGAATGTTCCATAACTACAAGGCAATCAAGGAAAAGGACAGAAAAGGCGCAGATTTCATCGGTATGCACATGGAGGGGCCCTATTTTGCCTTTTCCCAAAAGGGAGCGCAGGATCCCCGCTACGTCCGTGACCCCGATAAAGAGGAATACATGCGCTTTCTTGATGCCACCAACGACATCGTTCGTTGGAGCATCGCTCCCGAGCGGGATAAGGGATACGAATTTGCCAAGACCCTGACCGAGAGAGGGATCCGTGTGGCGGCGGCGCACACCGATGCCAACTGCAAACAGATGCAGGAGGCGGCAAAGCACGGATATACTCACATGACGCATTTCTACTCCTGCATGAAGGGCATGGAGAGAATCAACGGCATGCGTATCGCAGGCGCCATTGAGGCGGCTTATCTGGATGATAACATCACCGTCGAGGTGATCGCCGACGGAATGCACCTGCCCTATGAGCTGTTGCAGATGGTCTACAAGATCAAGGGACCCGATCGCACTGCCCTCATCACCGACGCTATGCGGGGAGCGGGACTTCCCGACGGCGCAAATTGCGTTCTCGGTGCAGACGGAGACGGCGTTCCCGTTCGCATCGCTCAGGGCGTTGCCTGGATGCTGGACGGTCAGGCGTTTGCAGGCAGCATCGCTACCACCGACCGCCTGGTTCGCACCATGCTGGAAGCAGGGATTCCGCTGACCGATGCCGTAAAGATGGCAAGCGAGACCCCCGCCAAGCTGGCAGGCTGCCCCAATAAGGGCACCCTCGACGCAGGCAAGGATGCCGATATCCTGATCTTCGACGAAAATATCAATATGCAATCCGTATTTGTCAGAGGAAGAAGCATTCTCTGATAAGCATCTGTTTTTTTGTGGGGAGGAAAACTTCTTGAAAGAAGTTTTCCTCCCCACAAAACTCTTTTCAAGAACGTTTAAAACGTGGAGTATATAAAACAGAGTTTTAACTGCTTTGCGCTATTCGTTTGTGCAGCAACTGTAAGATTTCGTTTTGTGCGTTGTCCTGCCAACCTTGTAGGGGGCGTTCACGAACGCCCCCTCCTGAAAAATATGTACCCTTTTAAACGGGCGATTCGTGAATCGTCCCTACCAATATGAGCATCTCCCTATGGGAGACGGTGTAAGCCACAGCAAGCTATGACGGAGAGGGCTGCCTATATTTTATACTCTTCCTGTCATCTCTGAGAAGGCTCGCAAACTCCGCCCGAAGTTTAAAAAACAAATTTTTTTGACAAATAAAACTCTTATCTGTCATCCTGAGCGGAGCGAAGCGCAGTCGAAGTTTGCGTAGGCGAGGCTCGCCGAGCGGAGCAAACCAAGGAGCTGCCGCTTTGCGGCAGGCGACGAAGGGATCTCGTAACGAATTTCGTTGTCCCT
>JAFTMU010000223.1 GCA_017452215.1 Clostridia bacterium | reverse complement strand
CAGGCATACTACCATGAGGAATTGATCCGTCAGTTCTTCTCCCGTAAGTTCATCTGGGCGACCCACGTGTGGAATATGTTCGATTTCGGTGCCGACGCCAGAAGTGAGGGCGGCGAGAACGGTCAGAACCACAAGGGTCTGATCACCATGGACCGCAAGTACAAGAAGGACGCCTTCTATGCCTACAAGGCATGGCTCTCGGACGAGAAGTTCGTACACCTGTGCGGCAAGCGCTACGTGGACCGTGTGGAGGACGTGACCCGTGTGACCGTCTACTCCAATCTCCCCGAGGTGGAGCTGTTCGTCAACGGCGAAAGCATCGGCAAAAAGACCGCCGAGGATCACTTCTTCTACTTTGACGTCAAGAACGTAGGAGAGAGCACCATTCGTGCCGTTGCCGGCGAATTCTCCGACGAGGGTAAGATCCGCAAGGTGGACACCATGAACATGGATTACGTCCTGGTAGAAAAGGGCGCCGTGCTCAACTGGTTTGACATCAACGCTCCCGAGGGACGCTTCTCCCTCAACGATAAGCTGGGCGACATCATGGGCACCACCAGAGGCAAGATGTGGTTCGTAAAGTTGGGATTGAAGCTGAAAAAGAAGATGAACGAGGGAAAAAAAGCAACTGCCAAGGGCGAAAAGGCAGGCGGCTTTGACGTAGATCTTTCCGCAGGCAGCGGACTGATGGAAATGATGGGCAGCTTTACCGTTCTGCGGCTTACAAGCATGATGGGCATGATGAACGTCTCCTTTACCAAGGAGGAACTGTTGAAGCTGAACCGTCAGCTCAACAGAATCAAAAAGCCCAAGAAGTAATCGGCATCAAAACAGGAGAGCGCACCGCTCCCCCTTATCTCAAAACAACAAAAGGCTTTGGTTGCGTCTGCTTCCAAAGCCTTTTATTTTTGATCCTCATCCCCTACTCTCCCCAGCAAATAATCCAAGGAAACGTTGAAATAATCCGCAAACCTCACCAGCGTCTTGTAATCTGCCTGATGCTCCATGTTCTCGTATCGGCTGATGGTGTTTTGATTCATATTCAGATCCAGCGCCAGCTTTAATTGGGTGATCCCCCGTCGCTTACGCAGTTCTTTGAGCCGAAATTCCATTTTTTTCTCCTTTTTTTCAATAACCTCTTGACTTTATTATACCATTATGGTATAATCCTAATATCCCGTTTTAGGATATTTCAAGATAGAAAAGGAAAAAGCCCGCCCTGTGGGCGGGTGAATGCGAAAGCATTGGGAAAGCGGAAAAAGAGCCGTTCGCCAAACGGCAAACGGCTCGGTCACTGACAAATCCATTATAGAAAGAACAGTTCGTCAAAGTGTATAAACTTTTTAGTCGCTTTTTCTTTGCAGAAAAGAGGCGCAAAATGAAATAGGCTTCGCAAGCTCAGCCGCAATTGCAAGCAATTGCAGCTATCAAAAAGAAACGCCGCAAAGAGAATTTCGCCCGTTGCGACGGGCGAGGAGGGTTGCGAACCCTCCACCCCGCAAGCTTTTGAAAAAGCTTGACCAAAAATTTTAATCGAAAGGACAGTGCTGGTTCCTTTCTCAGCAAAATGAGCATTTCGACAAACGTCAAACGGATCGGTCTTTTACGCCTCGTCCTTGATGCAAATCAGCTCCTTGGCATAGGGCAAGGAGAGGATCCAATCGCACAGGGTATGCCACTCGGCAAGCTTGTGGGTACGACGGGCATAGTAGATATTGATGAGATTTTCGTAATTGAGAGTGACCGTCCGCATCTGATTGTAGGAGGACGGGAGCATTTGGATCATGTTGTGCCAGCTTTGGCGGTCGGTCTTGTTGGCGATGAACTTGACCCGCTCTGCCTCTAAATACGCCACGGTGGCGTCCAGCATTTGCAAGCCTCCCTCGTCCAGGCGATCGTGAGAAAAATCCTCTCTTTCAAAGGGCTTGGCGTGGATCTTGTGCATGGTGGAGGTGGAATTGGCAACCGTGCCCACCTTGTAGGTATCAAACTCCTTCCACCCATATAAAGGGGCTGTGATGTCCACCGACACGAAGATCTGACGCAAAAACTTGCGATGATCGCTCCCCGCATGGGCGAGGCGCTTGGCAAGATCCAGATCGTTCTCCCCAAGGATATAGTTCCCTTTTTCGTCGTAGGTGCTGTCCATACGGTCCCAGCTGTTCATGGGATTGCGGGCACCCCGAATGGCGTTTTCGAAATTCATGACACTGGTGCGCTCGGTCAAAAGCATCGGTGATCTCCCCCTTTTTTCTCGTTAAGAAAAGTATATCATTTTCCCGTGCCTTTGTCAAGGAAAAACAGCGCAAAAATCCACGCCGCCACAAATTTTGCAAAATAGGTTGACAAAGTTCACTTTTTGTTGTATAATGTAAAAAAAGGCAGGCCGCCGTACGCCCAATACGACGACCCTGCATAACAGTGTAATGGCACTCCTATACAACCGGAAAACCGGCACCCAACAGATATTATATCATATCTTTTTTGGTTTTGCAAGTGGTTCTTGGAAGATAGGCTTTTTCGTAATGCAATTTTTTGCCCGTGCCAAAGCACTATGATCGCTTTGGCACGCTTTTTTGTGCCAAATTTCCCATCCCCCGAAGGTTCTCTGATTGAAGCATCCGTTTTTCTCCCGTGCGCCCAATGCGGGAACGCCCTCTGCGGTGTAATGGCACCGCTGTGCATTGATTCTGTGAAGGCAGACAACAACATTGCACTGCTGCAACGGTCCTTGCCAAGGAGTCTTTTACCCTCCTCCCTGGCTTCTTGCTTCAAGAGGACTTGTCTGCCGGGAGGACGCTGTGCTGCATACGGCGTCCTCCTAACGGAAATATTCCCATTTCTCAAAGGAGAGAAAAATGCCCAACGCAACCCCTTTTAAAATCGCTTTTATCGGCAATCAAACAATCGTTGACAGCGTCATGGACGAGCTCCATGAAAGAATCAGACGTGAAACAAAAGCCCTCTTTGCCACCCACGAGTCGGTGGAGGTCTACGTGACGAAAGAAGGCGACTTTGACCTATTGGCGGCATCTGCCATCAAAAGTGCCCAGGAGGAGTGCCCCAACAAGGAGCACCGATTGATTTTGGTCTCCCCCTTTGAGGAGGCAAATCAAGGTCGCCGCATGGAGTACTACGACGGCATCGTTTCCCTCTCCGAGACGGACGCCAGAGGAGAGAAAGCATTCAAGCAGGAAACGTTGCGGATGGCAAAGGACTGCCAGCTGCTTTTCGTTTGGGATGCAGGCGGCATGTTCGACCATATTGCCCGCTGCGTCAAGGCGGCAAAAAAGGCAGGTGTTACCGTCTCGTCTCTTGGTGGAAGAAGAAAAAGGAGAAAATGATTTTTTCTCTTGACTTTTCTTTCTCCATGCTCCCCTGCGCATACGCAAAAGGCGTGTAAAAAAACGGGGCTGTCTCAAATTGCAAATTTGAGACAGCCCCTGGCGCAAAAAAGCCGATGGTAGGCTTT
>JAFTMU010000222.1 GCA_017452215.1 Clostridia bacterium | reverse complement strand
GGGATTTCCGTTGCCGTCATAACTACCGATGGTCTGACTGCCATACCCTGTCAGCTGATCCTTCCAGTTGACCCCACCGTAGGTGTAAGTGATGCCGTTTTTGTTGATAATGTTGCCGTAGTCATCGTACGTCATTCTGCTGACGGTATCGCCGTTTCTCACTTCGGTCAACAGCTGCCCCAGCTCGTCATAGGTATATTCATACGTACCGTCCACGGTGTCAATCACCCTGGTGATGCGCTCCTCGGCGTCGTATTCGTACTCGATGATTCTGCCGTCGGCGAACTCGATCTGCTTCACCAGCGTGGTCTGGGGGTCGGAAACCTGCTTGCCATTGTCCAGGTGGTTTTGAGAAATGACGCCCTCATGGTAGGTGAACTTACGGTTCATGAGCCCCGAACCAAGCTGCAACTCGTCAAATACTTTTCTGCCAAGATGGTCGGACTTGGAGTGGCTCACGATGCCCGTAGGCAGCTGCACGGCAATGTTTTTCTCGTCCTGATACTCAAAGACGTACTTTTGCTCGTTTCCGCCAGCATCTACGTACTTCTTGCGGAACTGCTTGCCCTCGCCGTCAAAGCTGTAATGCAAAGTCCCCACCAAGGTCTTGGAGGACACCGTTTCCCCATTCAGGACAACGTCATACTCCTCAACAGACGTTACGTTCTCGCCCACTCTGTTAATATTATACATCTTCTTGTTCGAAATGTCAAGGGTTTTTACCAAATTTTGGGAAACATCGTAAAAATATTTGTATTTCGCCTGGGTTGCCGTGCCCTTTGTCCAGGTTTCGTTGATCACGTTACCAAAGCGGTCATAGGTCAAATTCTGTTTCGAGCCATTAACATATTCCATGGTTTTCAGACGATTCGTGCCGGGATTATACGTATAAGTCACCAGATCCTGCACGCCAACGTCAACACAGCTCAAATTCCGATAGGCATCATACGCCATGGAATAGCTCTGCCCGTCGCCTCGGGTGATCTTGGTCAGGTCGTCGTAGCTGTTGTATTCGTACTCCACGGTGGCATCGTTGGGTGCCGTCACCTTGGTGGTTCTGCCCATAGCGTCGTAATCGTAGTGGGTGCGGTTGCCCATGCGATCCTCAATACAGGTCGGCTTGGAAAGCTTGGGATCGTACTCATAATAGGTACTGTTTCCTCTTGCATCAATTTCTCTGGTTTTATTGTTGCCCGCATCGGGGAGGCAGTCCGTGTTGCAAGGATCCTCATACGAATAGGACGTGTAGATCGTACCCAATTCTCCGTTTTTGAAGCTCGTGCCCGTCAAAGCGTTGCCGTAGCGATCCAACGCCTCCTCAAACGCCTTGATGGTCTCCATCTCGTCGTCGCTCTCACTTGCCTCGTCAAAGCTCTGTCCCACCGCAGAGACGGTGGTACTCTCGGTGCTTTCCTCACTCTCCGAGCTATCCTCATGCGGAGTGAAATCCTGCTCGCTCAACCCTGTTTCGCACTTGTTTCGAATGAGCTGTACTTCGGTAAAATAGACAGCTACATCCAAAGCAGTTTTGTCACCGCAGATCTGAATATGATCAACCTCGGCGCAACGGTCCTTTGCAAATTGCAGCATTGCAAAACCACTCATATACACGGGAAGCTGATATGTGGTAGATTTTCCGTCTCTGTAATGGATCACCGCCTTCAGAAGCACCTTGGAATCGGCAGTAATACCGTCTGTGGAAACATTGGTAGTAAGGGTAAATGTCTCCCGTACTCCCTTTTCAGAATTCACCTTAACTATAATATCCCCTTCGCTCGTATTGTTGTCGAAAATGCCAAAGGAATAGTCCGAGGCGCTACGAGCAGCAGAAATATAGTTAAATGGACTCACGCCTGTACCTTCTTCAAGCTGCGGCGCCACCACCTTGACCTGGACGCAGCCATCGAGATAGATCCCTACCTCGCAGCTTTGGCTATCCCCCGTAACCTCAAACGGCAACGCCACACGGAAAAATTCGTTTTTGGTATACGGGATATCGGGGGATTTGTAAACGACGTTCCCCACTCTCACTCTCAAATACGCCTGATCGCTTGCCGAAGCCGTAACCATCCTGCGCACGTAGCAAGAGAAAACATAAGATCCCGCACTAAGATTGACCGTTTGCGCCAACCCCTTGACCTCTCTTGCCGAGGACGAGGTAGACATGAGCACAGCGCCAAGATATCCTGGCATAGTTTCGGCGGAGGCATAACCAACGTTTGTGCTCGTATCCAGATCGGTGCTCCATACTACACTTCCTCCATCTTCATCCTTGAGGGAAAGGTTGATTCCGTCACGGTCAAAGACACACCCCTTGAGCAGGTTGACAACCGAGACCTTTCCAATGCTCATACCGGGGTCACTGTACGGCAAAATCTCTCCGCCCTCGCTAATTTCGATCTTTACATCCTCACCTGCATCAAAATACTCATAGTTATACTCCGCATTTTCATGGAAATAGACCTTGCTGTGCGTAATGGTCGTATTTTCATCTACGGTCTCGTTCTCGGTAATAACAGTCTGCTTTCCGTTGTTCGCATAGGAAAACGACGTGCTTTTTGCCAGCGTGGCATTGCCCAATGCTGTACGAATACTGCTGACTTTCTTGGTATTGGCAAAATAACTAAATTGGGTCGTCATGGCTTCAATGTCACTTCCCGCCACCGTAACCGCTGTAGGGCAAGAATTATTCTCACTATATGTAAAGGTGAGGGTCTGCCCGTTGGGATATGTCACTGTTTTCAAGTAACCGTTCTCATAGGTATAATTGATACTCGTTCCATTGGGCGACTGGATAGAGGAAAGTCGTTCAGATTGATAAGTAAAATCAAATTTTCTACCAACGCCATCGGTCACAGAGGTAAGATGGTCTCCCGAATCATAGGTAATAAGCATCGTATTACCAAAGCGATCAATGATCCTGGTCAATCTTCCGGAGGTAAAGTAATACTCCATATCTCCCTTCTTTAAAACACCGGTGTTGGCATTATACGTGTAACCCAGATTATTAACATCCTTGTACATATCGCAGCATGCCGTCTCGCTCGTGTCCTCGTATTCAACAAATACAAGCTTTTCGTTGGCTTCATCAACATAGACATAGGTATCCTTATTGTCGTATTCGCTTTGAACCCCCTTGTTGACCATGCTTTGCATCAAATTCAGGCGCCAACCCTTACCCACATTCACGGAATCAAAAACACTCTTGTTGCCGTCTACAACAACATACCTGCTGGAAGCAAATGCGGAGAAATACGAATGGGAAATGGAGACGGGCATACGGTTTCCTTCCCAATCAAAATCCTTCAATTCCATGTTCAAGTATCCCTGTACAAGATCGACCTTGTAGGAACCCACACTACCCAAATTTCCGGAAAGACCCGAAGAATCGTCCTGCGACGAGGCCTCACTCTCCTCCACAGAATACACTGCTCTGGAGGAAAGCTCAGAGACGTTCATTACCGCCACCTCCGTTCCGCTCGATTCCGTCAATTCACCTTCCTGCAGCTCACAAAGGCGCAGCGAATACATCGTCCCATCTTCGCTCCCTTGCTCCGACGTTACATTCAGGGCATATTCCTGCTGGTCCTCATGCATAGCAGTATAAGCGACCAGAGATGCCTGAGGTGATTCATTCACGGTATTTTCATCTACTCGATACAATGCGAGCATATATTGCTTGTCCTCTCCACCGGGAACAGAGTCACAATGGAACAAAGCCTTGATGCTTTTGGTGATCATTCCTTCTCGAGGCTTGGGCATCTGCAACCGAACAGGAACGCCGTTCCCCCCAATTTTAATTCTTCCGTCTGCGGAAAGATCCTTGCGTGCGAACTCCATACCTACACCCCGGTGGAAATCGGACAACATCGCCCATTCAATATTCACAGGATATGCACACTCCTCACTTGACAACCATGCAAAATCGGGAATCATTGTCAAAAGACAGGTTTGTTCGTCCACTGCAATGACCTCAAAATTCACGTCCTCGGAATATCGCCCGTGTGAATCATTCATATAGGGAGTGGGAATTTCAAACACAAGCGCCCCGGTTTGAACCGAGAAGAAACGCAGCGTTTTTTCATTATCACCTCTTTGCCATTTTACCCCTTTTCCCTCAAAGCAAAAGGAAAATCTGTTTTTGCGTGTAATATCCTTTGCCTCGACAGTAAATTGAACTCCATTGCAAGTAGGCTTGAGACTATAATCTGCATCTGGGGAGGCATCGGGATACAAAATGATATTTTCCATTTTCGCATCGATCTTCGGGATACAAGATCCCTTTACCGCTCCAAAGTCTGCCTTTGAAAATACATTTACAAGGCATCCGTTTTGCTCAATCGAAAACAGCGCATTGTTCTCCCCATCCTTAGGAATTCGAATCATAGAATCCTTCTGTTGAATGCAGAAATACGCATGATCCACACTCTCCTCGATTGTGTTTTCAAAAGCAACATACTGTTGCATGCTTTCATTGTACTCATGTACATTGGTATTATAATAGGTCGTTTCAAATCTTCCCTTCTGTTTAGGCACTCTTTTGAAATTTGCACCTCTTTCCATGCGAGCTTCCCGCTCGTTTTCTTGATCCTGCATTTTCTTTACAAGATCCACATTTTTTTCTTTTAATTCCAATTCGGAATTCAGTTTTTCAATATTCATTTTCTTCTCCTTTGTTTTAATTTTTCTTTTTTTCTGCATATTTTATAGTTATTATGGGCGGCTTACTGTAACAATCTCCGGTGGAAACGGTTTGATATCCCGTCGTCCCCATTCGTGATGGAAGCAAAACGAAACCCGCAGATTCTACCAGCTGCCCTCGTTGGACATATATGTCTGTTAAATCAATGCACATATAATCTCCTTTAAGATCAACAACATTTTCCATCTTGGTCGTCTGCACTTTATTGCTCCAGTTAGAGCCAAAGCTACAAAAACGATTTGCTAATCGAAATAAATCAACAGACATCATATTTGTTGTAAATCGTGGGATCCACAACTTAATTTCAAAGATGTGTTCATGGTGCAAATCCCGAAACATGTCAACATCCAAGCGGGAATACAACCATTGTGAACCATACATGCTGCTTTTCCCAATGTATGCGACAGGTCCAAAGGCATTGTTTTCTTTTGGATGCTGACTTGAAACAGGAGTATCATAAATCAATTTGGGCTCGTAAAAATTAATTTCTACCGCTCCTCGTTTGCAGTCGGAATCTTCTGCTAAAAAACGTACGGACTCGCAAGCGCTGTTTTTTTTCGTGAGTTTGACCTGTATTGGTCGGCACTCTTGTAGCAATGCACCTGCATATAAAGCCGAAATAACAAAAATGGGTTTAAATCTCTCCTGCATAAAACAAACACAATTTTTGCTTGAGCGAATATTCTGATACGAAAAATCTGCCCACACATCAAAATTCAGTTGATCAATTCTTCCCTCAATACAAACACCATTATAAGTCGGAATTAAAGAAACATCCTCGGAAACCAATCGTCCATTCTGCAAAATCCAATCTTTTGGTGTTTGAAAAGTCAAGCGAACACTTTTTTCCTGTTGCTTCAAAACCAACTGATCCGCCGTTACTTGGACAGTGCTACTGCTCCCAATCGCTCGGAAACATTCATCTGCAAAAGCAAAGCTACGATTTACTAAACGTAATGTATCCATGTTGTAAATCGGTGTGGCAAAAAAATAACCTTCTTTCCCATATTCCGTATTCAACAAAATGCAATATCGGTTTGAATGATTAGCATCTATATCTACCCCGCTACATTGTTTCAAGTGCGCAATCACCTCCAGCGGGTTCTGCATTTGAATCATACACACCCCTCCTTTCTATTAAATAAAGTGTCCTTTTACAGGATGATTTCATTGTAAAGCGATTCACTGACAAAAAACGTCTTTATTGTTTTCAATTTCGTCCATTCATTTCTCTTTTTAAAATATGATCCCACTTTCCACGGTGCAAAATTGTGGTAATGATGTAATCAGAAAATTCCCCTTTCATAGAACGACTAAATCGATCAAACGAACACAAATTTGCAGCGCAATGGTTGCACCGGCATAGGAAACGCTATATAGAGATAAATCAACACCTCGGTCCCGCTGTTGCAAAGCACCAATTGCAGGTGTGCTGGTCATCCCACCGCAAAGAATCGCCAGGCTCTCCCGTTTTGAAAAATGAAACAGATACCGTATCATACAATAACCGACTCCAACAGAAACAAGAGAAATGAAAAGTCCATAAAACATGTAAAACCATGCAATTTCAAAAGTCATCCTTGCACCTACAGGAAAACCGATACCAACCAAGAACAAAGTCAGACCTAAGTTTTTATAGGGTTCCAGGTTCACAATTTTCTTTTTTTGTTTTTTTAATGCCCAACCAATCACAAAGCCACACAGTAATAGTCCAACGGTACTACTGATATGGAGTACATTGGCAAACAACAAGCCCAACAATCCACTGCCAAAGACCAACAGTAGCGGATCAGCAGAGGTCTCCGTTGCTTTTTGAAAAGGCTCTTTTTGCAAAGAAATATCACATGTAGTCAATCGTACCGTTTGTACAAATAAGACGATAGAAAGAACGCCAATCCAATATGCCATCCCATATCCCACAGCAACAGCTGAACCTTCACCGTACAATTCCTTGGCTGCTGACAGCGCAGGAGTACTGGTCATGCTTCCTGCAAATAATCCCAACAGCAAATCCTCCGGCAACGTTGGGTCCATATATGCGATAAGAATCGCTATCAAAGCCCCCAGAAAAACGACAAAAAAGCCACAAACAAATGCTTTTTCATGTCGTTTTTCTTTTTTGTTTAAAAAAGCATTACCGGCACTCAAGCCAATCACGGAAAGAAATATGGCAGTCCCCAGTGAAGAAAGAAAATCAAAGTCCTTCATATAGGAATCGTCCCACTTAGGGAAAATGTCCTTCGATACCCCTCCAAGTAAAAGCGAAATCCCTAACACCCCTGCTAAACCAATACATATATTTCCTATTTTGATCTTTCCAATCAACAATCCCAAGAACGACAAGCAAAATACAATAAGTACCGGGGTGAAAATCCCCTCTATGATTTGTTGAAAGGCACTCATCACAACACCTCGTTCATGTCACCAAACAGAAAATTTTTCTGGCGTATCATGGGAAGCTTACTTGGTTGTTTGTCCACACGGCACTGCCCACAATACCGAATAAAATACTCTACGGATTTTTTTGAATTTCCCAATTCTTTTTGGCTTTTCATAATCCACCATTATCTCCTTTTCCTCAAATAAAGTCACGGTGTCGCCCGTAAAATACCTCATCCCCATAATACTGTCCGTGATAATCACCTTTGATCAGCTGTAGATTCTGAATTTTCATTTTACACTTTCCATCCATATAAACACCTATGCGATATGCATCATGGTCACCCAAGATTACAAACGGCAGCTTGATATGAAGAAAGGAATCTGTTGTCTCAATAAATCTTTGTGTGCGCTTTGCTTCTTTCGTTTCAATGCTTTCTACCCTCAAATATGCTCCGTAAGGTTGTCCGGAATCAGGTGCAGGCGTACATTCAAGAATCTGTATGTCACAGGACAATTCATAAAAATATTCCCATTCCTTCAATGTCAGATTTTTGAAAATCCCTTTTCCAATGTCGCTGACGTCCTTAGACTCCAAAAAAATTTCTTTTGTAATAAAATCGTTTGAAAATTCATGTTTTTCTACAAGATTCTGTTGCCAGGGTTCATTACCATTTAAATAATTTCTTTTCTTCATAGTGTCCTCCTTTCTATAAACTTCTTTCTGATAAAGAAACTTTTTTCCCTTTTTCATATTTCGGCTGCGTGTAAAAAATGATCATCTCTTTTAATAATTGTATTTCGGATTCGGAAAGGAAATTGTTGGGCTGTTTACCGATACAGAAATATATTTTTCTTAGTAATTCGACCTCATTTTCTTTTAAATAAAGCAAATC
>JAFTMU010000026.1 GCA_017452215.1 Clostridia bacterium | reverse complement strand
TCCTTCAATGCTGCGGTGGCGGCGTCCATTTTGATGTGGGAATTTTCCAAGCAAAAAAAGCCTTGACCGTTTGAAAGGAGCGCAGTATGGATCACAAGGATGCACTGTTTTGGATATGGCTCTCCGAGGCGCTGGGAGCGGCAAGCAAAAGCTTTCGCCGCTTAATTGAGTTGTATGGCAACGCCTACGATATCTTCCATGCGGAGGTTGAGGAGCTGGAACGGATCCCGTATCTTTCCAAACGGAATATTTCCGCACTTTCCGACAAAAGCTTACAGCACGCATCGGAAATTTTGGATCGGTGTGAAAAGTTAGGCATTGGGATTCTGCCTTACGGCGACGAGGAATATCCCGTTGCCCTGAAGGAGATCGCTGATCCGCCTGTTGTCCTGTATTATCTTGGCGAGTGGCGGAATTTGAACGCCGAGCTTTGCATCGGCATGGTAGGAACCAGGCGTATGAGTGCATACGGCTTGCGTTCGGCGTATAAGCTATCCTACGAGCTTGCCTCCGTCGGCGCAGTGATCGTCAGCGGAATGGCTAAGGGGATTGACGGCGTTTGTGCCGCAGGCGCTTTGCTGGCAAAGGGAAGAACCGTTGCGGTGCTCGGAAGTGGGGTGGATATTGTCTATCCTGCGCATCATAAGCCTTTGAGTGAGAGCATCAAGAGAGAGGGAGTTCTTATTTCAGAATATCCTCCGGGAGAGCCGCCGAGCCGACATCATTTTCCGGTTCGCAATCGTATCATCAGTGGACTTTCCCAAGCAACTGTTGTGGTAGAGGCGGGGATCGGAAGCGGCTCCTTGATCACTGCGAAGGAAGCGGTCTTGCAGGGCAGAGACGTATTCGCTCTTCCCGCTAACGTGGGAAGCACGGGTGCCGAGGGCACTAACGGCTTGCTCAGAGATGGGGCAAAGCTGGCATTATCAACCTTGGATATTTTAGAGCCTTACCGACATATTTACACAAAGCCCTTGTTCCTGGAGCGATTGCCGAAGGCGATGGAGCGCTCCGAGGCAGACCTTCATGCTCTGGCAAGCTTAGGGGTGATTTCGCTGACCCGACCGCAGGGCACCAAAGAGAGTCCTGTTCGTGCCGCTCCTGTACAAGAACCGAAAAAGTCCCGTGCAAAGAATTCAAGCTCCGCTTCCGAAAGGGAGCAGGTGATGAAGTCGCCAAAGGAGGAGCATGGGTCTGCACCCGTGGAACAGGACGCTGCTTCAAAAAGAGAAAAGAGTACGCCCGATGCGGTCCTTTCCTCGTTGAGTGAGGTGCAATTGGCAGTGCTCAAAGCCATTCCCGACGACCGTGCCGTTTCTGCGGATCTTCTCAATTCCCTTGGATACCCTTATGGGGAGACCATAGCGGCGTTGACAACGCTGGAAATTATGGGGCTTGTTCAAAAGCTTCCGGGCGCATTATACACAAAAGCATGATTGATTTTTTACCCATAACCCAATTCGAAAGGAAAAATTCTAATGGCAAACAATTTGGTTATTTTGGAGTCCCCATCAAAGGCATTGACCGTCAAAGGCTATCTTGGGACCAATTACAAGGTGATCGCCTCCATCGGTCATGTCCGTGATCTTCCCAAAAGCTCCTTGGGCGTAGACGTTGAGCACGATTTCGAAACACATTATATCAACATTCGGGGCAAGGGAGATCTGATCAAGGAGATCCGTAAGGAAGCAAAGGCTGCCAATAAGGTCTATCTCGCAACTGACCCTGACCGTGAGGGAGAAGCCATTGCGTGGCACCTGGCGGCAGCGCTTGGTATTCCCGTAGAAAAGACCCAGCGCATTTGCTTCAACGAGGTTACCAAAACGGCTGTCAAGGCGGCTATCAAGGCACCGAGACAGATCGATATGAATTTAGTCAATTCTCAACAGACACGCCGTATTCTGGACCGTGTCGTAGGATATAAATTGAGCCCCCTGCTCTGGAAGAACGTCAAGAGCGGACTCAGCGCAGGCAGAGTACAATCGGTTGCCACCAAGATCATCGTGGAGAGGGAAAGGGAGATCAAATCCTTTGTTCCCGTGGAATATTGGACCATCGAGACACTGTTGACCTCCGAGGATAACAAGAGCTTCCGTGTTCATTTCTGGGGCAACGCAGACGGAAAGATCAATCTTGGCAGTGAAGCAGAGGCAATGGCGGTTGCCAACGCTGTCAACGGTAAAAATTATACCGTAGCGTCCGTCCGCAAGGCGACCAAGCATAAAACCCCTGCGGCTCCGTTTACCACCTCCTCCTTGCAGCAGGAGGCTTTCCGTAAGCTGGGCTTCCAATCCCAAAGAACTATGAAGGTGGCACAGGAGCTTTACGAAGGAGTCAACCTTGGCTCCGAGTTTGGCGGTACGCAGGGTCTGATCACCTATATGCGT
This sequence comes from Clostridia bacterium, assembly GCA_017452215.1. GTDB lineage: Bacteria > Bacillota > Clostridia > Oscillospirales > CAG-272 > UMGS1865. Next base: position 9,197 of record JAFTMU010000026.1, on the reverse strand, counting down.
ACCGATTCGGTCCGTGTTTCTGCCGATGCGCAGGCTGCGGCAAGGGAGTTTATCGTTCAGAAGTACGGACAGAGCTATTGTCCCGAAACACCCCGTGTGTACAAATCCAAGGCAGGAGCGCAGGATGCTCACGAGGCGATCCGTCCCGCAAGAGTAGATCTGGAGCCTTTGTCCATTCGCAAGCAACTGACCTCCGATCAGTATAAGCTTTACAAAATGATTTGGGAGTGCTTTATTGCCAGCCAGATGGAGTCTGCTACTCTGGATACCATCAGCATTGATTTCAGCGTTGCGGATTATATCTTCCGCACCAGCGGCTATTCCGTCAGCTTCCAAGGCTATATGGCGGTTTACGAGGAGAGTGAGGAAGCCTCCTCGAATAACGCCTCCGAGCCACGTGAGGTCAAGGATATCCGTTTGCCCGAGATGAACGTAGGGCAGGAGCTGCACGCCGATGACGCCGAGCTGACCCAGCACTTTACCGAGCCGCCCGTTCGTTATAACGATGCGTCTCTGATCAAAATGTTAAAGGATCTTGATATTGGACGCCCCAGTACCTATGCGACCATCATCGGAACGATCATTGCACGTAACTACGTTAAGCGAGAGGGAAAGGCATTCGTTCCCACTCCCTTGGGCGAGGTGACCAATCAGCTCATGGAGCAAAATTTCCCCACCATCGTTGACTACGGCTTTACCGCCGAGATGGAAAGAGACCTTGACGCTATTGAAAACGGAGAGGCAGAGATGCTGGACGTTTTAAAAAGCTTCTGGGGGGATTTTTCCAAGCAGCTGGAGGTTGCGGAAAAGGCCATGGCGGAAAAGAGCATTGAGGTTCCGCCCGAGGAGACCGATTTCATCTGCGAAAAGTGCGGCAGCCGCATGATCGTGCGCAACGGACGGTTTGGCAAATTCGCCGCTTGTCCCAACTATCCCACCTGCCGCAATACTAAGCCCTTGACTGCGCCCGGCACTGCCGAGGAGGTCGTTGAGGAAGCCCGTACAGAGGAGGAAGCCGAGACCAAGCAAAAAACGCCCGTGGTCGCTGATTTCAAATGCGAAAAATGTGGCGGTGATATGGTATTGCGCACAGGTAAGTTCGGCAGCTTCTACGCTTGCGCCCGTTATCCCGAGTGTAAGTTTACCAAGGCAAGAGTAAGAGAATTGGGAATCAATTGCCCCAAGTGCTCTGCCAAGGTGGTCACCAAGTACGGCAGAAACCATACGGTATTTTATAGCTGCGAGCGCTATCCCGATTGCGATTTTTCTTCGTGGGATCTTCCCACGAAGGAGCTTTGCCCTGAGTGTGGCAAGATGCTGTTCCGCAAGAAGGGAAAGAGCATGCTCGTGTGCCATGAGAAGGATTGCGGATATTCCCGTGAGATCAAAGAGGAGACGGTAGCACCGACTGCCGAAGAATAAGCGAGGCAAACGTGAAACAACAGATCAACGTATATGGAGCAGGTCTTGCAGGCTGTGAAGCGGCGTGGCAGGCGGCAGAGCGTGGCGTTAAGGTCAAGCTCTTTGAAATGAAGCCGCAAAAATATACCCCTGCCCACCATTCAGAGGGCTTTGCGGAGCTGGTTTGCTCCAATTCCTTACGGTCCGATGCGCTCTCCAACGCCGTAGGGCTTCTCAAGGAGGAGATGCGTCGGTTCGGCTCCCTCATTATGCAGGCGGCGGATGCCACCAGAGTCCCTGCGGGCTCTGCCCTGGCAGTGGATCGGGTTCTTTTTTCGCAATATATTACCGACCGCATTCGTTCCCATCCCAATATTGAGGTGGTGCAGGGAGAGGTCAGCTCCTTGGAGGAGGACACCGTGACTGTCATTGCAACGGGTCCCTTGACCTCCGACGCCATGGCGGAGTATATCAGTGGGGAGCTGGGCTGCGGAAGCTTGCACTTTTTCGATGCGGCAGCACCCATTGTGGATGCGTCCAGCATCAACATGGATATCGCTTTCTTTGCCTCCCGATACGATAAGGGTGACGCCGACTATATCAACTGCCCCATGACTCGGGAGCAGTATGATGTCTTCTACCAAGCATTGATCGGCGCCGAGGAGGCAGAGCTCAAGGCGTTTGATAAGGAAAGTCAGAAAAAATTGAAGGTGTTTGAGGGCTGTATGCCTGTGGAGGTCATGGCAAAAAGAGGATATGATACCCTCTGCTACGGACCTCTCAAGCCCGTGGGTCTGATCGATCCACGTGTGGGCAAGGAGGCATTTGCCGTGGTACAGCTTCGGAAGGAAAATGCCGAGGGAACTATGTATAATCTCGTAGGCTTTCAAACGCACCTGACCTTCCCGGAGCAGAGAAGGGTGTTCCGCATGATCCCCGGCCTTGAAAACGCAGAATTTTTGCGTTACGGCATCATGCACCGCAATACCTACCTCAACTCCCCGGGGATCCTTTCCAACACCTACGCTATGGTAAAGCGTCCCGACGTGTTTTTTGCGGGACAGATGACGGGTGTGGAGGGATACGTTGAATCTGCGGGAAGCGGTCTTTTGGCAGGCATCAACGCCGCTCACCGTGCCCTGCAAAGAGAAGAGTTTATCTGTCCCGAGGAAACGGTGCTCGGCGCAATGGCGGCATATGTCAGTAAAGGCGGAATTGGAGATTTTGTTCCGATGAACGCCAACTTTGGCATCGTAAAGTCCCTTGGATACCGTGTCAAGGGCGGAAAGGCAGCCAAAAATGAGCAGCTCGCCGCACGTTCACTTTCTGTGGTGGATGAGCTGATAAAAACACTGAATTGAAGATATCAAATCTGAATGCTTGCATGGTTTGAGAGGCTTGCGAGGAATAAGGATGAGGTTTTATGAGAATTATTGTTGATGTAATGGGTGGCGATAAAGCCCCCGAGGAAACCGTAAAGGGCGTCATTCAAGCGGCAAAGGAGTTCAACGCTTCCTTTATCCTTGTTGGTAATCGGAACGACATTGAGCGCATTGCTGCCGAAAACGATTTTGACATTCGGCGCATGGATATCGTTCACACCGATACCGTCATCACCATGGAGGACGATCCTTTGTGCGTGGTACGTGGAAAGCAGGATTCCTCTATGTCGGTAGGACTCAAAATGCTTGCCGAGGGACATGGAGATGCGTTCGTCAGCACAGGAAACACGGGGGCTTTGTTTACGGGAGCGACCTTGATCGTTCGAAAGGTCAAGGGATTGCACCGTGCGGGGATCGGTACCATCATTCCCTTGCAGAACCCTGTATTGCTTTTGGACACGGGCGCAAACGTGACCGTCAGCGACGAGAATCTGGAGCAGTTTGCCGTGATCGGCTCGGCGTATATGTCCAAGATGTATGAATTGGAGCATCCCCGTGTGGGACTGTTGAATAACGGCGCCGAGGAGCAAAAGGGAACGGAATTGCAAAGAGCGGCTTATCAACGCCTGAAAAACAATCCCGAGATCAATTTTGTCGGAAATATCGAAGGAAATATTTTGCCCTTTAACAGTTGTGACGTGATCGTTGCCGATGGCTTTACGGGGAATATTCTCCTCAAAAGCGTCGAGGGCGTCGGCAAGCTGTTGCTTGGCAAGCTCAAGGAGGTCTTTTACAGCACTCCCGTAACCAAGCTTGCCGCTCTCTCCATGAAGGGGCAGCTTGCAGGCATGAAAAAGCAATTTGACCCCTCCGAGCACGGGGGCTCTCCCATTCTGGGAATCTCCAAGCCCGTGGTCAAGGCGCATGGCTCCTCCGATGCCAAGGCGTTTAAAAATGCCATCCGACAGGCGATCAGCTATGCCGATTCCGGGGCTATTTACGATATCGCCGTTTCGGCGCAAAATTATGCGGCACGCAAAAAGGCGGAGCAGGAAGCGCATAAACAACATACGGCAGAGCAGTAATCTGCCAGAATACAGTTTTGAGGTGTAATATGGCATTACGGTTACAGGAATTGCAAAGCCGCTTGGGCTATACCTTTCGTCGGGTGCAATATTTGGAGCGTGCGATCACGCATTCCTCCTATTCCAACGAGACGGGTGCACGCAATCACCATCTGCTTTGCAATGAGCGACTGGAGTTTTTGGGCGATTCTGTACTTTCTTTGATCACCAGCGAGTGGTTGTACGGGCAGTTTGCGGAGCTCCCAGAGGGAGTGCTGACGAGAATGCGTGCGGCGACCGTTTGTGAGGAGGCACTGTGCGCTTATTCCGAAAAGATCGGTCTTGGGGATTTTCTCCTGCTTGGCAAGGGGGAAGCACAGAGCGGAGGCGCCAAAAAGCCTGCCATCTTAGCCGATGCCTTTGAAGCTCTGTTGGCTGCCATTTACTTGGATTCCAAGGACACGGAGGGCATGAAGGCAGTCTCGGAGTTTTTGCTGCCTTTCATCAAGGAGGCAGTGGCAAAGCTTCCCGAAACGGGCGCTTCCCACATTGACAGCAAGTCTCGCTTGCAGGAATTTATCCAGCAGGACAAGGAGCAAAAGGATACCTTGGAGTATCGTTTGGTGGGCGAGAGCGGACCCGATCATAACAAGACCTTTACCGTAGAGCTTTACCTTGGAGCAAATCCCATCGGACACGGTACGGGACACTCGAAAAAATATGCCGAGCAGGCGGCGGCAAGGGCTGCCCTGGAATTGTTCGGACAGGCATGAAGCATTACAATATTCCCATTTTTATTCCGCACTTGGGCTGCCCCCATCAGTGTGTGTTTTGCAATCAGCGCTCGATTTCCGGCTGCGACCGCTTTTTTGAAGCAGACGTAGAAAAACAGATCGAGACAGCGCTTTCCACCATTCCCGAGAGGGGGAATACCGAAATCGCATTTTTCGGAGGCTCCTTTACGGGGATCGACCGAGCCTTGATGCTGCGTCTTTTGGGCGTGGCGCAGACCTACGTCGATGGTGGCGCTGTTACGTCGATCCGTCTTTCTACCCGTCCTGATTATATTGATGGGGATATATTGCGTATTTTATCGGATTTTTCGGTACGGAATATCGAGCTTGGATTGCAAAGCATGGACGACCGTGTGCTTACCGCCTCCAAAAGGGGACACACGGCAAAGGATGCCCAACGAGCTTGTCGTATGATCGTTGATGCTGGCTTTTCCCTGACGGGGCAAATTATGATCGGACTCCCAAAGTCCACAAGGGAGAGTGAGATCATGACGACAAAAGCCATTTGTGACTTGGGTGCCACGGCGGTGCGCATTTATCCCACTGTTGTGTTTTACCAAACGCCTCTTTGCCAAATGGCAGAGAGCGGAGAATATACCCCCCTGACCTTACAGGAAGCGGTTGAAAGATCCGCCGACGTTTTGGAGATCTTTGAGGATCGGGGCGTTCCGTGTATTCGTTTGGGGCTTTGCGCCACCGAGGCGTTGGTTTCCGACGATGCCGTGTATGCAGGTCCCAATCATCCGGCGCTGGGAGAGCTTGTTTTGAGCGAGTGCCGTTATCGTGAAATGGTGAAGTGCATCAAAGCCCAATCTCTTCTTGGAGAAAAGGTCATTTTAAAGCTCCCCGCAAACAGGATCTCGCAATTTGTCGGTCATAACCGTAAGAATATCGACCGCCTGCGGGAAAGCTGCGGCGTCACCGTGGCTCGCATCTTGCCCGAAAGCAATGCATCAATCAGTGTAATCAAAGCGTAGAGTCCCAATCTTACCCACACAGGAGGAACTTACTTTGTACTTAAAATCTTTGGAAATGCAAGGATTCAAATCCTTCCCGGACAAAACCAAATTGGTGTTCGAAAACGACACCGAGGTCTCGCTGTTGAACGATAACGAGGCGCACGGCGTTACCGTTATCGTCGGACCCAACGGTTCGGGAAAATCCAATATCGCCGATGCGATGCGCTGGGTATTGGGAGAGATCTCCTCCAAGAGCTTGCGTGGAAGCAAGATGGAGGACGTTATTTTCGGCGGTGCAGACAGCCGCCGCCCCATGGGATACGCCGAGGTCTCGGTCACCTTTGATAACAGAGGGGAATTTTCCAGGCTGGACTGCCCATATGATGAGGTTACGGTCACCCGCCGCTATTACCGTTCGGGGGACAGTGAATATTTCATCAACCGCAAGGGCGTTCGTCTCAAGGATATTTACGAGTTGTTTATGAACACCGGTATCGGCCGTGACGGTTATTCCATTATCGGTCAGGGCCGTATTGCCGAAATGGTCTCCCGTAAGAGTGAGGAGCGCCGCAGTGTGTTTGAGGACGCCTCCGGTATCGCAAAATACCGCTACAAAAAGAACGAGGCGGAGCGCAAGCTGCAAAACACCGAGGACAACATGACTCGTGCCAACGATATTTTTGCCGAGGTATCCGCCCAGGTAGGTCCTTTGCAAAAGGAGGCGGAAAAGGCAAAGCGTGCTATTGAGCTGATGGAAAACAAAAAGAGAGCCGACGTCAGCCTTTGGCTTTACGATACCGAGAAGCTTCGTGAGGAGCTGAGCGCAGCCGAGGAGGCAATGCGCCATTCTACGTATGATCTGCAAATGGCGGAGGACGGCATTCAATCCCTGGAAACGCAAAACGCAAAGCTGTTTGAGGCGTCCCAGGGAAGCAAAAAGGAATCCGAGGAGCTTCTGACACAGATCCGTGAGGAGACCGAGCATTGTCATATGCTGGAAAGCGAGTACCGTGTGGCAGAAAACACTGTCGCTCACGCCAAGGAGCTCATTGCAGCCACGCAGGGCTCTGTGGGTGGTACCGAAAAGGCAATGCAGGCAGAGATGGAGACAGCCTCCAAGCATGCCGCAAGAATCGGAGAATTGCAAAACGCCGAGAGCGATCTTGTTCAAAAAAGAGAGGGACTTGCCGAGGAGCAAAACCGGCTTTCCGCCCGTTCCGCTGAATTGGAATCGGCGGTTGCTACGGCGTTGAACGATATTCGTTCCTTGGAAAACGATGCCGTGGACATCAAGGTCCGCATTTCCGTTTTGGAAAACGCAAAGAATACCGATACCGATAAAAACAGCTCGGCACTTAACGAGTTGAGTGAATATAGCAGGATCTCCGCCGATTTGGAATCCCAGTGTAAATCCAAGGAGCGCACCGTAGCGTCCTACGACGCTGAAATCGCAGGCATTGATGGAGAGATTGCCAAGAGCGAAGCCCTCCTGGAGGAAAAGAATGCTTCTCTCAAATCTGCTACCGCAAGACTGAACAACGAATCCCTGCGCCGTGATTCCATTGCGCAACGGATCTCCACCTTCAAATCCATGGAGGAGCATTTTGAGGGATATTCCAATGCCGTTCGCTACGTAATGAAGCAATACGGCGAGGGAAGAATCACCGATGCCCACGGAGCGCCTACGGGCAGGATCTATGGTCCTCTTTCCAAGGTGATTTCGGTGGAGGATAAGTTTTTGACCGCTATTGAAATTGCCCTTGGAGCAAATTTACAAAACATCGTCGTTGAGGATGAGGCTACCGCAAAGGCGGCTATGTATGCCTTGAAGCGAGGCGAAGCGGGCAGAGCGACCTTCTTCCCCTTGACCTCTATGCGTGCTTCTGCTCCCACCAAGGAGCTGACCGATGCGCAGGGCTTTGAGGGATACGTCGGCATTGCAGATTCTCTCATCACCGCCGATGCAAAATTCAAGGACGTGCTTTCCTCCTTGCTTGGAAGAACCGTTGTTTTTGATAACATCGATCACGCAACGATCATGGCAAAGGCACTGCACTATCGCATTCGTGTAGTCACTTTGGACGGACAGCAGATCAATTCGGGCGGTTCCTTTACCGGCGGTTCCATTCGCACAGGTAGCGGCATTTTGTCCCGTACAGGTGAGATCAAACGCCTGGAAGGGGAATTGAAGGAGAAAAACGATCTGGTTGCGTCTCTGCAAAAGGAAGTGGAGGAGCTGCAACACTCGGTACAGACGGCAGAGGACGACAAGTATGCCGCAGAGGATCGTCGGGAACTGATCCTCGTGCTCCGCAATACCGAAAACGGACAATTGGATCAGCTTCGTGCAAAGCTGGATGCAAACAACACCCTGCTCAATAAGCTCAAAGCGGATATGCAGGAGTATGAAAATGCAAAGGTCAAATACGAGGAGGACATCGGGGCGCTTCGCATCGAGGAGAAGACCCTGCGTCGCCGCATCGTGGAATTGACCGATTACCGCACCGAAAAGGATGCCGAGCGTGGGGAAACGATCCTTCGCTTGGATGAGATCGCCAAGGGCTTGACCGAGCTTTATATCCAGATCAGCGAAACGCAAAAAGATATCGAAACGGCACAAATGCTCAAAGCAAGCTCCGAGGAGCGGATCGAAGCCCTCAACCGTGAGATGATGACGCTCTCCGGCAGGATCAACACCCAAGCCGAGCAGATCCGCATCACCACCGAGGCAATGGAAGCCAACCGTGCGGCACATCTTGCCGCAACCAAGCAGCTGGAGATTTTGAACGAGAAGCGGAACGTAGCCGAAAAGGATAACTTTGAGTTTGAGCGCAAGCTCAACGAGCTCAACGCAAAGCTCCGTGACCGCATGAATCAAAAGGAGCTCATCTTCCGTGAATATACCAAATGCGAGTCCAAGCTTGCCAATTTGCGTGATACGCAGGATAAGCTTGCTACCAAGCTTTGGGACGATTACGAGTTGAACCGCACCGATGCGCTGGCGCTTGGCTATCCTCCCGTAACACGGGAGAATCGCTCCGAGATGCTTGCGTTGCAAACCGAGTGCCGCAACAAGCTGCGTGTGATCGGACACGTGGATCTTGACGCCGTCAACAAGTACGAGGAGGTCAAGAAGCGTTACGATTACATGAACGAGCAGATCACCGATCTGGAAAAGGCAAGAAAAGAGCTCAACGGCATCATCGCTCAGCTGGAAGTGGAGATGAAAGCGGCGTTTGTCGATTCCTTCAACAAGATCAACGAGAATTTCGGAAAGGTATTTTCCGAACTGTTCGGCGGCGGATCTGCAGAGCTGTCTCTCTCTGATCCCGAAAACGTTTTGGAGAGTGGAATTGAGATCAAGGCGGCGCCTCCCGGCAAGATCATCAAGAGCTTGATGCAGCTTTCGGGTGGTGAGCAAGCATTCATCGGCGTTGCGCTGTTCTTCGCTATCATTCAGGTCAACCCCACACCGTTCTGTATTTTGGACGAGATCGAGGCGGCGCTGGATGAGGTCAACGTAGAGCGTCTGGCGCAGTACATCAAACGCTACTCCCATGGAACGCAGTTTATCATGATCACCCACCGTCGTGGTAC
>JAFTMU010000025.1 GCA_017452215.1 Clostridia bacterium | reverse complement strand
CGCACTTCATCCAAGGTCTTTGCTCAAAGGGAACTACGTCAGAGGGGATCTCGATATAGTCCTCCAATTCCTCGCTGAACTTTCCGGATTTGTTTCCGTTCCAGAAATAAGTTACGTGACCGTATTTCTGGGTCTCGGAGATCGCAAGCACGGGAATGCCCGTATTTGCCATATATTCGCTCATGGTGTTGGTGATCTCGGGAGGAGATACCAGATACTTGTTAGGGATGTGCAGGTCGCCGTCATATTCCAGCATGCCGGCATAGACCACACTCGGGACACGCACACGGTCGAATTTGTCGAACTCGCCGTCCTTTGCATCAAAGGCTTTGGAGATCTCGATGGAGCGGTCGCCTCTGAAATTGAAGAAGATCACGCTGTCGCCGTCCTCCACCGTACCAACGGGAGCGCCGTTTTCGGCAATGACGAAGGCAGGCAGATCCTGGTCGATGACCTTCAATTCATCACGGTAGGTCTGCACCGCTTCTGCGACAGAGGAAAATTGACGCCCCTCGCCCAGCACGTGGGTCTTACAAACTGCTTCAACCAATTTCCAGTTTGCCTCGTAGCGGTCCATGGTGATGGTCATACGACCGCCACCCGAAGCGATCTTGGCATCAAAATCGGCAGAGTTGAGGGAAGCAAGATAGTCCTCAAAGGGGTTGATATAGTCCAGGGCAGAGGTTTCGCCAACGTCACGTCCGTCCAAAAGGATGTGAACATGCACCTTGCCAACGCCTACCTTTTTCGCTTCTGCCAGCATTGCCTTGAGGTGGTCGATGTGGGAGTGTACGTTTCCGTCGGAGAAAAGACCGAGGAAGTGGAGCGTAGAGGCGTTTGCCTTCACGTTGGAGATCAGCTCCTGCCAGGTGGCAGAGGCGAACATCTTTCCGCTCTCAATGGAATTGGAGACCAGCTTTGCGCCCTGTGCGAACACCTGACCTGCGCCCAGCGCATTGTGACCGACCTCACTGTTGCCCATATCGTCGTCGGAGGGAAGTCCCACAGCAGTGCCGTGTGCTTTGAGGGACACGGTAGGGTAATTCTTCATCAGGGCGTCAAGATTGGGGGTGTAAGCACCCGCAACGGCATTAGAGACCGTATCGGGAGCAAGTCCCACGCCATCCATAACGATGGTCAGGACAGGACCCTTCACACCGCTAAAACCATTCAACTTTTCCAGCTTCTTGTTCATTTTTATATCCTCCAGAAAGTGAGCTTTTAAGAAAGCCATAATTCAACATTATATATTATACAACAAATCCCCCAAAATACAAGCAAAAAATCATATTTTTAAAAATTTTCTTCATTTTTCACAGTTTTTGAAGGGGGCGATCCCTCGGTTTTGACACATAGGTTTGCCGTGATCCCCCTTGACAAACGTGAGTTTATATCTTATAATATAGGGAGAACCGACCAAAGGAGATTTTTCGTGGACATTCGTTTATCCGATCACTTCACTTACCGAAAATTATTGCGTTTTACACTTCCGTCCATCGGCATGATGGTGTTCAGCTCCATCTACGGCGTGGTAGACGGCTTTTTTGTGTCCAATTTCGTAGGCAAGACCCCCTTTGCGGCAGTGAATTTTATCATGCCGTTTCTGATGATCCTGGGCGCTCTTGGCTTTATGTTTGGAGCGGGCGGAAGCGCTCTCATCTCCAAGACCCTGGGAGAGGGGGAAGGGGAGAAGGCAAACCGCATCTTTTCCATGATCGTTTACGTGTCGATCCTCGTGGGCGTGGTGATCGCTGTCCTCGGAATCCTTTTCATCGAGCCCATCGCCCGTCTTTTGGGAGCGGAGGGGGAAATGCT
>JAFTMU010000024.1 GCA_017452215.1 Clostridia bacterium | reverse complement strand
GTCCTCGGGACGGATGACCACGTCAACAGGCTCGTTTTTGGCAAAGCCCTTGTCCACACAGTCAAAGGTGTGCCCTGCCAGCTTAACACGGAAATCCTCCAGCATAATACCGTCAACGATGTTGGATTCTCCGATAAAATCGGCAACGAAGGCGTTGACCGGCTCGTTATAAATATCGGTAGGAGTACCGATCTGCTGGATCTGACCGTGCGCCATAACCACCACGGTATCGGACATGGAGAGTGCCTCCTCCTGGTCATGGGTAACGTAAATAAAGGTGATGCCGGTTTGGTGCTGAATGTTTTTCAGCTCGTTTTGCATATCCTTACGCAATTTAAGGTCAAGGGCTGCCAAGGGTTCATCCAAAAGCAGGACCTTGGGCTGATTGACCAATGCCCTTGCAATGGCGACACGCTGCTGCTGTCCACCCGACAAGGTGCTTACCTTGCGGCGCTCAAATCCTTTGAGGTTTACCAGAGCGAGCATATCCTTTACCTTGGATTTGATCTCGGCATCAGAGCATTTTTGAATACGAAGCCCAAAGGCAATGTTATCAAAAACATTCAAATGAGGAAAAAGCGCATAACGTTGAAAAACGGTGTTCACCTGTCGCTTGTAGGGCGGAACATCGTTGATCTTTTTACCGTCGAAAAACACCTCTCCCTCGTCCGGAGTCTCAAAGCCGCCGATCATACGGAGCATGGTTGTTTTTCCGCATCCGGAGGGACCGAGCAGGGTCATAAATTCCTTATCCTGGATCTCCAGATCGATGTGGTTGAGAACGGATTCGCCGTCAAAGGACTTGGAAATACCGCTCAGCCGAATCAGCACATTTTTGTTCATTCCGCATAAATACTCCTTTACAGAAAAAGATAAAAAAATATTCATGGAACAAAACGGACACCTCTTGTCCGCTGCCCTGCCTCCTTTTTGAAACGGCTTTTACAAAAAAGACACACCTTGGGCACTCTGACCATAAACTACAAGCTATATTGTAGCAGATTACTGACAAAATTGCAATACATTTCTGAAAATAAATCAAAATATTTCAAATTTCGGCAGGATACACAAAAAAACGGGTTTTTATGGGATAAGCCTCAAATAGGAGGCGGAAAGCACCGCATAGCTTTGTTTTTCTTCCAAAATCTCGAAAATTCTCGTTTTTTATTGTCTTGGTGTGCCTTTTTGGACAAAAAACATATGATTTTGAGAAAAAGACTTGAAAAAGAAAAAAATATCATATATAATATAGGCAGAAGAAGCCTATGCGCTTCAAGGAGGTTTTTATGAATTCGGATATTCAAACCAACTTACAACAGGAAGAATGCAAGGATGCAAAGCAGATCCTGCGCCAGGTCTACGATATTTTAAGCGAAAAGGGATACAACCCCATCGGACAAATCGTAGGATATCTGCTCTCCGAGGATCCGACCTATATCACGAACTGCAACAATGCAAGAGCGCTGATACGCAAGGTAGACAGAGATCTGTTGATGCGTGAGCTTGTGAAAAGCTATCTGGAGTTAAACTGAATATGTCTGTTTCTCCGTTTCATTATATTCCTCTTTCCGAGCAGGCAGGCACTCGTATTCCCGAGGCAAATATTCTTTGCCTCGGAAATTTTGACGGTGTGCACCTGGCTCACCGCACGCTTCTTCATGAAGCCAAGCGAATGCAACAAAAGATTTTACCTTATGCCAAGTGCGGTGTTTTTTGTTTTGATCCTCCCTCCTCGGATTTCTTGTTCCCACACCCTCCCCGACATCTTTGCTCGGGAAAGGAAAAAGCAGGACGCTTTCGCAGTGAAGGAATGGATTTTGCTCTGTTTGCAGATTTTTCGAAGCTTTGCGAGCTTGAACCCGAAGCGTTTGTCAAAGAGATCCTGATCAAGCAATGTCATTGTGTCGGGATCGTTTGTGGCTTCAATTATCGCTTTGGAAAAGGTGGCAGGGGCACGCCGCAAATGATGCAAGCGCTGTTTGACGGTCCACTGTTCGTGCAGTCGGAAATCACTTTGGACGCCAAGACTGTCAGCTCCTCCGAGATTCGGAGATTGATAGCCGAGGGACGTATGGAGGACGCTAACCGACTTTTGACAATTCCCTATTCCTTTACGTCCCCCGTGCTTCACGGAAAGACCTTGGGGCGAAAGCTGGGGGCGCCTACCATCAATCAACACATGCCCCGTGGAATGCAGATCCCAAGACTTGGGGTCTACTTGACGGAGTGCGAAATTGACGGCGTGCGTTATACAGGTGTCTCAAACATAGTCAAACGCCCCACTGTGGAATGCACGGAGGAGATCGTTTGTGAGACCTTTGTTTTGGATTTTTCGGGTGATCTTTACGGAAAAAGTATAAAAACCTCGTTTTTGCATTTTTTGCGTCCCGAGCAAAGGTTTGAAGGTCAAGATGAGCTGCAACAGCAGATCGCATCGGACATCAGAGAAGCCCAAAAATACCGACGATAATTTTTTGGAAAGGAGATACGATATGAACACATGGCGCAAAACAGTTTGTTTTTTTCTGTCGTTTCTCATTATTTTTTCTTCTTTTTCTCTCCTTTGTTACGGCACGGAAAAGGAAGCGCCATCTATGGATCGAGCGGCATCGGTTTGGTTTTATCACTTGGAGACCGAGACCTTGGTGCTTTCAAAAAATGAAAACGTCAACGTAGGAGCGGGCTCCTCTGTCAAAATCATGGCGGGCTTGCTCTTTTGCGAAAGCTTAAAGGACCGTTTGCATGAGGATATTTATATCACCGATGAGATCGTTGATCAGATGCCCGGGCTTTTAGGACATTCCCTGCATATCGGCGTCGGTGACATGACAACGGTGGATCAGCTGCTTTATGCCGCCTTGTGCGGAAGCTACAACGATGCATTTTATATTCTTGGAATCGTGACTGCAGGCTCTATTGACGCTTTTTTGGAGCTGATGAATGAGCGTGCACGTGAGATCGGCATGGATAGTAGCAGCTTTTTGGATCTGACGGGAATGAAAAGCGGCTCTCGCACCACTGCCACCGATATGGCAAGGCTGATGCTGGTCGCTTATGAAAACGAGCTTTATATGGAACGGTGCAATGCGGAATCCTTTTCCTTTTCCTCGGTAAAGATCCAAAAAACCGTTTACAACAGAAATGCCCTGCTTTGCTCCTACGAAACACAAAAATATTACAACAAACATTGTAACGGCATGAGCGCAGGCAGCACTACGGCAGACGGCAATTGCGTCCTGACAGTAGCAAAGCACGATCTTGACACCTACGTTTGCGTTGTTTTGGGCGCCGAGGAAAGCGAAAACGTAGAATACGGATACCGAATCGTCAACAACCTTTTGGATTGGGCGATCGATACGTACGCCTACATTCCTGTGATCTCCCCCGAAACCGAGATCTGTACGCTTCCCGTAACGGTATCGGATATGGTCTCTGAAATCCCCGTGCGCACCGACGAAACGGTATATGCGTGGCTCCCCAAGGGTATACAGGTCGGAACGGAGATCAAATACAATCTGCGCCTGTTAGACACCTCGCTGGAAGCGCCTGTGTCTGTTGGAGATTTCGTTGGCTACGTGGCGATCGTGTACGGAGATCGGGTATTGGGCACGGTAAAGCTATACGCTATGGCAGATGCGGAAAGAAGCGCCGTGGCAAGCACTTTGGCAGACATACAGAACATTATGAAAAACCGAGTGTTTGTGGCGGGCTTACTCTTTTTCGTCCTTGCTATGACCGCTTGGATCGTGTCGGAATGCTTGATTTCAAGACATCGCAAGCACAAATGGGACAAATATTTCAGCGGAAAGATGGAGCTTTCGGAGGATATTCTCAAAACCAAGGGTCCAAAGGACCGAAAAGATCGATTTTAGAGCATTCATCATGTAAAAAACGCAAAAAAATGTCAAAAAGCGTTTTTTACAGTTGAAATCCCCGCTGTTTTATGATATAATG
>JAFTMU010000221.1 GCA_017452215.1 Clostridia bacterium | reverse complement strand
GATCTGCAGATGGTCGCCATCGTAATGGAGAGCATGAACTGGCTCAGCAACAGCGACGGCGAGGGAGCCATGGATGAGGACGAGCGAGTTCTTCCTGTTTACTACGGAACGGTTTTGCAGGGACAGATTGCTGAAAGCCCTGATGACTACAGAATGCTTGACCTGATTCGTAACTCCATTCGCTTTGACTTCGGTTATCAGCTGGATGGCCAGATCAAGATGGCAAACAACGTATATAAGGTTGTCATCAACGGTAGAAACCTCGGTGCGGAATTGACGGAGATCAACGCATTTGCAGAAGCCGGCTTGACCGACCTGCGTGAGTTCTACAACAAGTAATATTCTATGAATTTGAGGGGTCTTTCTCGAAAGACCCCTCTAGTTTTTTTTGTTTTTTGGAACCTTTCTTGATGAGACATCCTCCGCTTCGCTTCGGGGCAAGTTTGCTACGCAAACATTGCGGTTCCAAACCTCCAAAGAACTTCACAAAATAGCTTTTGCGCCCTACGCTTTGTTTGGCATAGGGCGCTTGGTTTTTTGAGGGCCTTTCTTGAAAGAAAGGCTCTCAATCTCCCAAAGAACTTCACACAAATAGGTTTTGCGCCTTACGCTTTGTGCGGCATACGGGTGCGTGGTTTTTGAGGGTCTTTCTTGAAAGAAAGACCCTCAAGCTCCCAAAGAACTTTACAAAAAAGGTTTTGCGCCCTACGCTTTGTGTAGCAAAAAGTCGCTACGCTCTTTCTAAGGGAGAACCCCGTCGGACACCTCACGGTACCGATCGGGTTTCTTTTTATTAGAAAACAAAGCAAAAATCTGTTTCTTTCACTCTCTGTTTCTTTCACTCTCTGTTATTTCACATTCTGTTGTGAATGTTCGCACCTAACCGGAGACTTCTCCAGTGGGAGAAGGGGGACCACTATAGTGGTGGATGAGGTGTACCAAACAAACGATTTTTGCGTTCTCCCCGTCTTTGTCATCATACTTGCTTCGCAAGAGGAGCGAGCCGCTTGCGGCGAGTCGAACATTTGCGGGTCGAGCGAAAGCGAGCGATGCAAATGTACAAGACTATGTCTTGAGGGATCCATTATGAGGTTTTGCTGTCTTTCTTTACACAATGTTACATTGATAAAAAAGGATCGCAAAATCCCATCGGAGATCCCTTCGGAACACGAAGTGTTCCTCGGTTTTGTATCGGCTCGATTCGCTACCTCAACAAAACTTCGACTCGGCGGATTTACCGCCTTCGCTCAGGATGACCCATACACGGTTAATCAGGAAAAAAGTGTTTATTTGGAACGGGTTGTCGCAGATGCCGCCCCCCCTGTCGGAAAGGATGATTGACGGATCGGAATGGAAAAGGGTTTGTTTGGAATTTGAAACATGTAGGGCGGGGGATCTCCAGCCGCCTTATCCTTTTGTTCGTTTGTTTTCGACGGCAGCAAGCCACCGCCCGACGAGTCGGAGATTCTGTCCTTCTTTCAGTCGGCAATTGTCAAGAGGGAGAACATAAAACAGAGACAAAGGAAACGGTAGCTCTCAACGCCCGCGACTCTCGTTTCGGACATTTTTTACAATGCTCGAAGTATTCTTCGGCGTGCAGGTGCTTTTTTGTGAAAGGTTGTGGGGGAAAAGTGGGGCACAAAGTGGAGAAACGCCGTTAAACATTTTTCGTCTCAATGGTGAGTTCCTTGGCAAAAGATGACCAAATCCTTTTGAAAACACGCCACATGTATGTAAAAAAATAAAAGATTTGTAAAATAAAGGATTTTGTGATTGGGAATTAAGGGAAAAACCGAAATTTTCACGCCAAAACGGGAAAAAAATTTGAAATTGCGATGCCTTTTTTTGGTTTTTTTCATTTTTTTATCAAAGTCTCTTGACTGAAAATAAGGAATGATTTATAATAATACCATCGAAGTGGGGAAAAGTGGTGGAAAGTGTAGCAAATGTGGATTCATTTGCACCCCCAACTCCATCAAACCGTTTGAAAGGAGGCAAATTCATGTTTTCGGGTGAATACAAACATTCCATTGACGCCAAGAATCGGTTGTTTATTCCCGCAAAGTACAGAGAAGATCTGTTGCAGGATCAAAACAAGTTTATCATAGCCAAAAGTATTCGTGAAAATTGCCTCAAGGTATATTCCATCAGCGGGTGGGAGGCCTACATCAGCCCCATTCTGAAAATGGAGCGAAAAGCCTCCGAGGCGATCCTCCGTGCCCTTCATCGCGATGCGGCAGAGGTGACCCCCGATTCCCAAGGAAGAGTGGTGCTTCCTCCTGCATTGTTGGCACACGCCGGCATCGGAAAGGGTGCTGTGGTCGTTGGTTGCGGAGAATATGCAGAGATCTGGTCGGAGGAAGCGTACGCTGCAATGGTCGAGGCAGAGGATCTTCCCGATATGAGAGCCCTGCTGGAATCTTACGGATTGTGATCCATGGAAGAATTGAACTTTTCTCATTATTCTGTCCTGTTGCAGGAATGCATGGAGGGCTTGGATATCAAGCCGAACGGAATTTATATTGACGGTACGGCAGGGGGCGGCGGACATTCCTTTGAGATCGCACGTCACTTGACCGACGGCAGGCTCATTGCCATAGACCAGGACGAAGCCGCTGTTGCGGCGGCAGGTCGGCGGTTGGAGCCCCTGCAAAAAAACACTTTGGTGGTTCGAAATAATTTCTGCCGTTTGGGCGAGGTTTGTGAGTCGCTCGGGATT
>JAFTMU010000220.1 GCA_017452215.1 Clostridia bacterium | reverse complement strand
AGGCAACGGGAGCAAACGTAGATTGCTTTGCTGCCTTCCAATTTTACTTTGCGAATATTGGGCTTCCAGGTTCTGTTGGTCTTGCGGTGAGAGTGAGAAACGTTCTGACCGAAAACAACGCCCTTGCTACAGATACAACATTTTGCCATTTTTGACACCTCCTAATACTTCTCGTTGCCGTTTTCATCGAGCACGGCACTTCTTTTACTTCACAACGTCAATAATTATATCATACATTTTTTTAAAATGCAAGAGTTTTTTTGATTTTTTTAAGATTTTTTTGAGATTTTCTTTCATTTACGGCAAATTTTTTTCAAAACGGATTCACAGATCCCATTTTTAAAGGGAAGAAACTCGTTTTGTGCCTTTTTTTGTACGCCTACGGAGATCGAAAGTCCTCCTGCGGATCGGAAGGTGGAAAGAGCAAAATTAAATCGCTCGGTTTTGGGCATGGTGGCGTTTGCGCACAAAATCAGTGTCTGTGCTCCCATGAGCGCACGGGAGAGGCGTGCATCCTCTGTGGTGCCGGAGGAAAAGAGATGGACGCAGCAGCCGTTTTTCTCCAAATACCTTGCAAGAATATGGGCATCGGCATCGGTCTGCTTTGCGATCATGACCACCTCCGGACACTCGGACCAAATGAAAGAATCCTTTTCGGGGAGGGAAACAGTCATGGGAAGTGACACGGGGGCTTTCTTTGGTACCGTGATACCGACCTTTTGGAACGGAAGGGCACGGTCGCTTTCGATCAGGACGCCGAGGGGAAGCTTTCCACATGAGGCGACGGTGAGATTGGTGAGACGGCAGGTGTAGCCCTTGCTCATTTTTTGAATCCCGTCCGTGATGCTTTCAAAGCACAAAACACGGGCGGAAAGAATAGCACCGCTTTTGGAGAGACGGACGAGAGTGTCCATCATTTCCCGCAAGGAGGTGAAATCGGGGAGACCGTTCTCACGCAGGCGGGGAGTGAGGCAGTAAACGAAATTTTTTTCTTGGAGAAATTCTCCGGGACGGGGGTCCCCCGAGGCGGTTGCAAAAGCGGTGACGGTGGGGGTGGCTTGTTCCCGTGTGGTGTGTGTGGAAATTGCCTGTGCGGGAATGCCCAGCTCGGTTTGCGCACGGTAAATGCCGAGAATGGTAGAAAGCGCAGCGCCCACTGCTTGGGGGGCGGTGGTAGCCTCGGGAAGGTCGATGCTGATGGAAAGCTGCTGATCGTTATGATCTACGCCACAGGCGCACAGTGACAAAACAGGGGCAAGCGTTGCGTAAAGCGCTGTTTTATAGTACGCCTGCTTGCACGTTGCCGAGGCAGCGGCAGAAAGAACGTCGTGGATCTTTACTGTATCGCTATCGGGAAAACCTACGTTCAGATACTTACAGCTTGCTTCGCTGAGGATCCGATGATCGATCCCTGCAGGGGAGAGAAAATGCTCGTCGGCAAGCTTTGCAGTGGCGGCTTTATAGTGAAAGAGCATTCTCAAAAACTGCGTGTGCAGGGAGAAAATATCCTCTTTTCCACGGTAAAAGGTATATTTTGCGTCGTTTGTGACCTCTGCGAATGCGAAAGCGTGAATGCCCTCGTCGGAAAGTCGGCGCAAAAGTGCGGAGAGACGGTCGGGGGAGACACGGAGTAGCTTTGACGAGGAAAACTGATCGGTCAGAACCGTCAATGGCATAGGAACGTTCAGCTTGGAAAAGGGGGAGAGGGAGATGCTAAGACCGTTAACGCACGTCAGAAGGGTATGCAAAACTCCGCTCTCGGATACGGTATAAACGCCTTTGAGATAGGGGCGGATATGTTCGGATTGGAGCAAATCCTCCATCCTTTTTTCAAATTGCAGCTGTGTTTGCCCGAGCTCGGGTGTGGCAAGGAGGAAAACATCTCCTACCTTTCCCCCCGACGTGGCATACGGAAGGATCCGCAGGCGGAACGGGGAGTCGGGCGCAGTAAAGACGGCATCGCCAAAGAGTGAGCGAGAGAGGGAGAGATGCTCCGGGATCAAGGAAGCACAGCGGGAGGGCGTGGCTTTCCCCGAACGGAAAAGATAGGCGCTTGCGATCCTTGTTGCCTCTTTTAAGGTGCAGGGATGGGTAGCGTTGGGATTGAGCACCTTGCGCTTTTTGATCAGGTCGGCGTAGGTCTCGGCAACAAAGGCATCGTTGGTCAAAAGCTCGGTGGGAGCGATTGCGTCAAGATCCTTTTCCAATGAGGTAGAGAGAGCATCCAGCATACGCAGCTCATCGACCGAGGGATCTCTCTCCTCGGTTTTATAGTATTGACTGCAAAAGGACAGTGTTTTTACCGATACGTTGAGAGAGAGGTCGCTCTGCAAGCGAGTGAGCTGCTCAATTGTGTATTCACCGAATCCGGTGATCTTGCTTTGGTAATTCATTTCATTTTACCTTTCTTGGGAAGTTGCGTCGGTGCTCTTACAAAGAGAACCGGTGCATTTTTCACCATCGTTTCCATCAATGCACACGGAAAGCGTGAGCCCGTGGAGGGGATGCGGAGCGGGAACGCTGACCTCGATAAAATTCGGTGTGTGTCCCGTTGCAATACCGTTGCGGTAGGTTTCAAAGAGGACATTGACGGTTTTCCCGAACTCTTTATCAAGGATCTCCTTGCGGATCCGGGCTTGGAGGGCGGAGAGCTCCCGTACTCTTTGATGCTTGATCTCCTCGGGGATCTGTCCCTCCATGGTGGCGGCGGGGGTCCCTTGCCGTTTGGAATACGGGAAAACGTGGATCATCAAAAAGCTTGCTTCCATTGCAAAGCGCTTTGTATCCTCAAAATCCTCGTCCGTTTCGTTTGGAAAGCCGACGATGACGTCGGTGGTAAATTGGACGTTCGGGATCGCTTGGCGTAAGCGCACCATGGCTTCCAGTGCCATGCGGCGGTTGTATTTGCGCTTCATCAAGGCAAGGATCTTATCCGAGCCGCTTTGCATGGAAAGATGGAAGTGGGGGGCGAGAGAGGAGAGGTGGGAGATACGTTCCACGAAGGGGGCTTTCATTAGGGAGGGGTCAAGAGATCCGAGGCGGATCCTGCCCACGTTGGGAATGCGGTCGATCTCCTCTAAAAGATCGCACAACGTGTATTCGCAGAGATCCTTACCGAAGGAGGCGGTCTCGATTCCTGTCAGCACGATCTCACGGCAACCGTTTTCGGTCAGCTCCCTGACCTCTTGAAGCACGTCCTCGGGTGCCTTGGAGCGGATTTTTCCACGGGCGGAGGGAATGATGCAATACGTGCAGTGATTTTCGCAGCCGTCCTCGATCTTGACATAGGCACGGGTACGGTCAAAATGGGTGATAGACATTTTTTCAAAGCCGTAGGCGTCGGGTGGGGGATTGTTAATCACAGGCGTGTCTCTTTTTTTTCCAAGGGCGATCAGGCGGATTGCTTCCTCAACCACCGAGAGCTTATTTGCGTTGCCCGTGATGTAATCCACGCCTGCAATGGCGGCGATTTGCAGAGGGTTCGCTTGCGAGTAGCATCCTGCCACAAGAATGAATGCCCTTGGATTTTTATGAATGGCACGGCGGATGAACTGGCGTGCCTTACGGTCGGATTCCGCAGTGACCGTACAGGTATTGATCACGTAGACGTCGCAGACGGTATGGGGAGGACGGACGGAAAATCCGTTTTTCTCAAAGGCTTCGGCGATTGCCTCGGATTCGTATTGATTGACCTTGCAGCCAAGGGTGTAGATTGCAACGGTTGGATGATAAATGGGCATAAACGCTCCTTTTTGAAAATCATTGCTTCTATTTTATCACGATTTTGGCGAATTGTAAATAAATTTTTGTAAAAAGTCCTGTGGAATTTGCAAATTATACTTGAAAAAACGGAGAAACCGTTGTATAATGATAATGTAACAAAATGATTTGGACAAGGAGTGGGATTATGAGTGAACTTCACGTAATTGATCATCCGTTGATTACACACAAGCTTTCTATCATGCGCAATGAAAAAACCGGCTCGAAGGATTTTCGTGAACTTTTGGAAGAAATTGCTATGCTGATGGGATATGAGCTGACGAGAGATCTGCCCTTGAAGGACGTGACGATCGACACGCCCTTGACCAAAATGAAGGCGAAAATGATCTCTGGCAAAAAGCTGGCGATCGTACCGATTTTGCGTGCGGGTCTTGGAATGGTGGACGGATTGCAGAGCCTGATCCCTGTGGCGAAGGTAGGGCACATCGGTCTTTACCGTGATCCCACAACCCATTTGCCTGTGGAATACTACTGCAAGCTGCCTCCGGACATTAGTGAGAGAATCGTTATTTTGGTTGATCCCATGCTTGCAACAGGTGGTTCTGCCGTGGACGCCTTGAATCTTTTGAAGAAGAAGGGCTGCGCACACATTCGCTTTATGTGCCTTGTTGCCGCTCCCGAGGGGGTTGCCAAGGTGCAGGAGGCACATCCCGACGTTGATATTTATACGGCGGCTCTGGACGATCACCTCAATGAGCACGCATATATTGTTCCGGGCCTTGGAGATGCGGGCGACCGTATCTTTGGCACACTGTAATTTGAACTGAAAAGGAGTGTGGGGGAGCTTAGTTGAAGTTTCCCCCACAATCATATTGATGCAGATTCTCACTGTGAAACGCAACGACGCAGGGCAGAGATTGGATAAGTTTTTGAACAAGGCGGTCAAGTCGCTCCCTCTTTCCCTGATGTATAAGTACATTCGCACGAAAAAGATCAAGGTCAACCGTGCCCGCACCCACCAGAGCTATATTCTTTGTGAGGGGGACGAGATCCAGCTGTTTATCAGGGACGAGTTCTTTGCCTCCCCCGAAAAGGACACGGGCGCATTGATGCGGATCACTCCCAAATTGGATATTGTTTACGAGGATGCGAATATTTTGCTTTTGAACAAGCGTCCTGGGGTGTTGGTCCATGAGGACACCGAAGCGGCGGAAAACACGCTGATCATGCACGTCAAGGCGTATCTCGCCCAAAAGGGAGAGTATCTTCCCGAGGATGAGCAATCCTTCGCTCCCGCTCTTTGCAACCGTATTGACCGAAATACCGGCGGTATTGTGATCGCCGCAAAGAGCGCTGAGGCTTTGCGGGATATGAATGAAAAGATCAGAAACGATGAGCTGCGTAAATGCTATCTTTGT
>JAFTMU010000219.1 GCA_017452215.1 Clostridia bacterium | reverse complement strand
GTTCGTTCTGATGGGCATTATCGGATACGTGGTTACCATCTTCTACGTTGACAATCTCTTCCTTGAGATAGGCGGAGCGATCCTCTTGGCGTTCCTCTCCATGTTCTTCATTCGCCTTGCTTTCATCCTGCATACTGCCGTTCCCGCAGGCTTGTTGGTTGTCAGCTTCCTGTCCCAGATCCTGCCTGACGTAGCAGTCCTGAATCTGAGCGAGGGTTGGATCGGCTTGGCGATCGCCGGCGGCGTAGCCCTTGTGTTCACCGTGGTACAGCTGATCATCACCCGTAAGGACACGGTACATCTGCCTGCTGTTAAAGTGATCGTAAAGAACGCAGGTAAGCGTCGCAGAAGAAGAGTGGTCAGAGAATTTTGACCCACAATATAAGAACAAAAGCAGTTGCATTCGGTGCGGCTGCTTTTTTCTTGGGAAAAAACTTTTAATTTTTTTGAAAAATCTATTGCATTTGAAAACAAAGTGTGATATAATAATATGCGTTGCAGAAAACTGCACACAGGGGTATAGCTCAGCTGGTAGAGTACCGGTCTCCAAAACCGTGGGTCGCGGGTTCGAATCCTCCTGCCCCTGCCAAAAAAGAACACCAAGCCAAACGGCTTGGTGTTCTTTTTGGGCAGGGGCAGGAGGTACAGAGAAATCATGTGCGAGCGAAGCGAGCTGTGGAAAGAACGCCCATGGCGTTCTTTTGCAATGCCCGAAACGGGCATTGCTTGGTTCAGAATCCTCCTGCGGCAAGACAGGCGGCTTGGTGTTCTTTTTTGGCAGGGACAGAAGATATAATATTTTTTACTAATTTTGGAAAAACTATTGACAAAAACAGACTATTGTGATAGTATATACTATAGTAATAGTCTGGAGGCGATACGATGACACCAAAAATGTTTGACAGTGAGCTTAAGGTAATGGAGTTGATTTGGGCATACGAACCGATCAGTGCCAAAGAACTGAGTATCCTTGCCGAAAAAGAATTTCAATGGAATAAAAATACCACTTACACCGTGATCAAAAAAATTGAAGCGAAGGGGTATATTATGCGAACGGATCCCGGCTTTGTTTGTTCATCGCTTATTTCGAGAGAAAATGTTTGCAGAAGCGAAGCTCAAGGCTTGATCGACAAGCTTTTTGGAGGCTCGAGAAAGGCTCTCTTTTCTGCTTTGATTGAGAACGAAAGGCTTACGCAGGACGAAATTGAAGCTCTTCGTGCCTTGATTGATAAGAGGTAAATTATGCTCGGCGAAATATTTTATTGGATATTTAACATGAGCATTGTAACAGTGATTTGCGGGTTGCCCATATTGCTGATTCGAATGATCAAAAAAATTCCACGTCGGTATTTTGTTTGGCTTTGGTTGATCCCATTTGCCAGAATGTGTATTCCCGTAGGGATTTCAAGCAAATACGGTATTATGGCTTTGATATCCCGAGTTACTACGAAAACGGTTACTGTGTACGCAATCGCTGATGATTCAGCGTTTACAATGATGAATTGTGTGATGGGAGCGAACAGTTATTTTCCTATCACCTATAAATTTGATTTTCTTGAAAACATATTTACTGTTGCATCGGCGGTGTGGATGATTGTGTTTTTGGTGATAATACTTACCTTCTTTATCATTTATTTTGTCACGGTGAACGAGATCAAAGGGGCGAACCTTTTGAAAGAAAATATTTACGTGTCCGATAAGGTTCGGGTGCCTTTGGTCTATGGTATGATAAAGCCCAAAATCATTCTTCCGCATGAATATGAGAAAAATGATTATGAATATATCTTGATGCACGAGAGAGCCCATATCAGAAGGGGGGATCACGTTATTCGAATTTTGGCATTGATTGTCGTATGTGTTCATTGGTTCAATCCATTTGCATGGCTTTTTCTAAAGCTTTTGTACTCGGATATGGAGCTTGCCTGTGATGAAGCGGTGCTGGCAAAATGCAGTGAAGCGCAAAAAAAGGAATACGCACACGTTTTGCTGTCAACCGCAGAAAAGGTCAACGTATTTGCACCAACCTTGGGGGGAGCAAAAGTCAGAATCAGAATTGAAAATATACTGTCCTATCGAAGATTTTCCATCGCTTCTGCTATCACTTTTTCAGCGCTGCTCTTAGCTATTGCTTACGTGCTTCTCACAAACGCATCATGAAAGGAGATATTATGAAAAACAAAACATTTAGAAACTTTTACCTGTTTTCGGTTTTAGGCATTCTTCTTGCTTCCTTTTATCCCATTTACATGGGCGTGTCGGTTGTAGCGGATATGATCCGTTTCGGCACGGTTTACGCAGAGAATTACCCTAAATACATCATTCCTTATACGCCGATCGCTCTATCTGTTTTGGTCGGTGTTGCGTTGATGCCGATTTTGCTGAAATATTTAAAAAAATATTCGCTGCTTGGAGGCTCCTTTATTTCCGTTGCCGTTTTCCTTACGGCAGAGTGGATTTTAGAGAAAATGGTCATCGTAACAAGAACTGTAACGGGAGTGGTGCCTGTTTTTGGCGCATCCAAGCTTGAAGATTGGCAAATGTATATGTGCTATCTTCCTCCTACAGAGTTCGAAGAAAGAACATGGACAGAGGTTGATGTATTATTGGGAGAATATTCTCCATGGTTCAAGCTTCATTTTTACGCAATCTCGATCGTTTTAATTCTATCGATCTTGAACTGCTTTTACGGCTTTGCAAAAATGATCCAATCAAAAAACATCAGCCGCCGAAAGCCTCTTATCATACAATCCATAGCGAGCGGCGCTTTTCTTGGAATGTGCATTTGGGCTTGTTATACTGCGTTTTACCGAGATGGAAATATTAAGATTTCGGGATGGTCGGCTTTTTTGATGAGCGTGTTTTTTGTCCTCTTTGGAGTAACAATGGGGATCTACGTTATATCGTTTACGCTCACCAAGAAAAAGGCTCTTTCGCTCGTTCTTCCTGCTGTGGTTGCTTCTATTGTTACACTGGTCATGTACGTTGGAGAGCTGATCTTGCTCAGCGGGCATCTTTACCGATTTGGAAGCGGATTTTTCTTTGATGGAATTCCGGGGATAGTGCTTGCCCCGATTGATATTGCTGTTATCCTAGCTTCGGGTGGCGTTACTGCCATGATTGCGAATATTGTCCGTACTAAAAATGCATAGATTTGTTTGTGGGCATAGTGTTGCCATGCGTGAGGATAACGGATAGTGCAGGGGAGCATTGATGCCATTTCGCAAACAGAAAAAGAAGGGGGTGTCCCAAATGCGTTTCGCATTTGGTCGACACCCCCATGGTTTTTGCTTTGCGGCTTAGCGCCGCAATTTTCGTCCATGATTTGACCGTATTTGATCGTACTTGCAAACGAAAAACGCAAATTCCCGGCACAAAAAAGCCTACCTTCGGCTTTTTTGTGCGAGGGGCTGTCTCAAATTTGCAATTTGAGACAGCCCCTTCTGTGAAAAAGGTTGCCGTCGGCTTTTTTCGATAGTGTTTGCAGTTTGGCTTTGCCGATGACGCAGTTCCTTTTTAGTGAGATCAATCTGTCACAACGCCCTTTTGGAGCATGATGTTTGCGTAAAGTGCTGTTTCGCCTGTGGCTACGATGGCGTAGGCGCTTTTTGCCTCCTCGTAAAAGGCAAAGCGCTCTATGGTACCGATAGCTTTCTCTCCTCTTTCGTCCTTTGCGGCAACGATGCTTTTATACTCCTCCCAGATGGGAGTCTCTACCTTGTCGCCCGGCATGACCTCCATGAGGTTGACCGGGGTCTCGACATAGGTATCGAGAGGGAAGAGCTCCAAAATTGCGTCCAGCAATTCGGGAATGCTATGTCCGTCTGCACGAATGACAATAGCGTTTTTGCCCATGCTCTCGGCGGGGAAATTGCCGTCCGCCAGCAGGATCCGGTCACTGTGTCCCATCTCACAAAGCACCTTTAAAAGGGCGGGGGAGAGAATTTTGGGAATGCCTTTTAACATTGCTTTCCTCCCTTATTTTTTAAACAGCGGGCCGAATGCGGCGCAGGCACGGTAATCGGCGCTTTCCTTATCCATGCCAAACGAATTCCATGCGGCAGGACGGAAGATCTTGTCCTCGGGAACGTTATGCATGCAAACGGGGATACGGAGCATGGAGCAGAGGGTGATAAGATCCGCTCCAATATGACCGTAGGAGATGGCGCCGTGGTTTGCACCCCAGTTGTTCATTACGTCATATGCGGTCTTAAAGGCGCCCTCACCCGTGACACGGGGGGCGAACCAGGTACAGGGCCAGGTGTAATCGGTGCGCTTCCAGAGTGTGTCGGTGACCTCATCCGGCAATTCGACCGTCCAGCCCTCGGCGATCTGGAGCACGGGACCCAGCCCCTTGACAAGATTGAGGCGGATCATGGTGGCGGGCATCTCTGCCTTCGTTACAATGCGAGAGGAATAGCCGCCGCCACGGAAGTAGCCGAGATCGGCATAGTTCCAGGTGGTATTTGCCATGATGGCATTCTGGTCCTCTTGCGTAACCTCATACCAAGGCTTCATGACGGGGTTGCCGTCAGCGTCCTTGGCGGCGCCGTTGGCATCCAGGCAGCAGGCGCCGGAATTGATGAGATGAATGAATCCGTCGGCAGCCTTTGCCTTACCCTCGATCTCATAGCCCGTGACACGCTTGACCGATTCACCGCTCCAATAGGTGCGCACGTCCGCAAACATTTGCGCACGGTTGGTGAGCAGCTTCATAAAGAGCATGCCGATGCCGTTGAGGACGTCGTTTTCCGTGGCGAGAACGTAGGGCTCACGGGCGCCGTTCCAATCGAAGGAGGTGTTGAGCATTGCCTCGGGGAAGTCGCAGTTGGGATAGAAGTCGGTCCATTGACGCTGTCCCTGGAAGCCTGCGGCGATGGCGTTGGGCCCCACCGTTTCCTCCTCGCAGCCTGCGGGGAGATCCTTGTTGCCGTTCATCAGATCC
>JAFTMU010000218.1 GCA_017452215.1 Clostridia bacterium | reverse complement strand
TATCAATGAACGCTATTGAAATCAAAAACCTTTCCAAAAGCTTTCGTGGAATGTATGCGGTGGATCATCTGAACATGACCGTTCCGCAGGGAGCGATCTACGGCTTCATCGGAGAGAACGGCTCGTGAAAATCCAACACCGACAAGCTCATCTGCGGGCACATTGTCCCCGACGAGGGAGAGATCAAGCTGTTTGGCAGAGAATATACCGATCCCGGCGTCCGTGTCCGTGTGGGCGCACTGATCGAGAACGCCGGCTGCTTTCCCGGCTCGAGCGTGTATCAAAACCTGATGATGCAGTGCATCAACCTCGGCATCGAGAACGCTGATGAGGAGATCTGCCGTGTGCTGGAGATCGTGCGCATGGAGGACAATGCCAATCTGAAATTCAAGAGCTGCTCCCTTGGTATGAAGCAGCGGATCGGCATCGCCATGGCACTGCTTGGAGATCCCGCACTTCTCATTCTGGACGAGCCCATCAACGGACTTGACACCGACGGTATGAGAATTATGCGAGAGATTCTTGTGGATATTACGAAGAAATACGGTTGCACCGTTCTTATTTCCTCTCACATTCTCGGGGAGCTGGAAAAGATCGCAACCCACTACGGCATCATCCGTCAGGGGCGTATGATCATGGAGCTTTCCGCCAAGGAAATGGATGCAAGAGCGCAGGTGTTCACAACACTCAAAGCCAAGGATATCGAGAGCGTAGCCTGGGTGCTTTCCAAAAAGTATGCGGACGTCCGTTTGATGGACGGAACCATTCAGATCTTCGACGAGGACGATACCGCCGCCATCGTTGCATACCTGATAGAGAACGGTCACGTGCCAAGCGAGATCAAACGGAACAAGGTGGGCTTGGAAGAATACTACATCGAGCTGATGTCCAAAAAGGAGGAAGAATAAAATGACGAAGGAACTGAAATTTGAATCCCCGAGCTTTCGGGAGCGCATCAAGGGAATGCTTGGCGTAGACTTTTACCGTCTGTTCCACACCCCCATGTTCTACATCTTCCTTGCCATTGCCGCCATCATTCCCGCAATGGTCTCGGCAATGACCATGATGCCCGATCAGAACGGCAACACCATGGAGCCGCTCTATTCCAACGTGTGGCAGATCATTGCCGCCACCAAATCCCTTTACGTGATCGAGGGCATTGCCGATTACGCCAACATGAATATGGTATTTATCTTCGGCGGCATCATGGTGTCCATCTTTATCGGTCACGACTATAAGTCGGGCTACGTGAAGCAGCTGTTCACCACCCACGCAAAAAAGCAGGATTACATGATTTCCAAGACCCTTGTCTGCGCCTTTGCCATGACCTGTATGTGCGTCACCTATTTCATCGGCGGTACTGTTGGCGGATTGCTTGTGGGCTATGACACCGCAGTGAACGTGGGCTCCTTGTTGATCGCCGTTTTCGGCAAGATGATCATGTCCCTTGGTTGGGCAAGCCTTTATACCTTCCTCAACGTTATCTTCAGAAGATATTTCGGAATTTCCATCGCCTCCTCCTTTTTCTTCGGCACGGGAATTCTGATCATCGACGTTGCGGCAGTGGTGGAGAATCTTTCGCTTCCCACACCCTTCCTCAATCTCTTTCTTTACGGCGCATCGGTCAACGCAAATCTTTCGAGTAATATAGGCGCACTGATCATCTGCATCGCCGTGTCCTTGGCTTGGACTGTTTTTTATAACTTCCTTGGCTCCAAGGTGCTCTCTGGGAGCGACGTATATTAAGGGGGAAAAGAACATGAATGCAATAGAAATCAAAAATCTGTCCAAAAATTTCGGCGCCAAGCAGGCGGTCACAGGACTGAATATGACGGTTCCCATGGGCGCTATCTACGGCTTCATCGGAGAAAACGGCTCTGGAAAATCCACCACCGAAAAAATGATCTGCGGGCTGATCCCCACAAGCGGCGGCTCCATTAAGCTTTACGGCAAGGATCATACCGATGCCGACGTGCGAGCCAAGGTAGGGGTGCTGATCGAATCCCCCGGCTGCTTCCCGGGGCTTACCGTTTGGGATAACATGATGCTTCAAGCTGCCAATCTGTCCATTCCCAATGCAGAGAAGGAGGTCATCAAGGTCCTCAAAACAGTGAGAATGGAGGGGGCGGCAGGCAACAAATATAAGAACTGCTCCCTTGGTATGAAGCAGAGAGTGGGCATTGCCATGGCGCTTCTCGGAGAGCCTACCTTGCTGGTTCTCGACGAGCCCCTCAACGGACTTGACGCCGACGGTCTGCGCATTATGAGAGAGGTATTTCTCGATGTTATCAAGGACGGGACACGCTCCATCGTTGTGTCCTCGCATTTGCTTGGCGAGCTGCAAAAGGTGGCAACGCATTATGGCATCATCCGTCACGGCAAGATGATTGTGGAGATGACGGCGGACGAGCTCGACGCAAGCTGCCGCACCTTTGTGGCACTGCAAAGCGGGGAGATGCAAAAAACAAAGCTGCTCCTCTGTACCAAATACGCCCGTGTAGAGGAGGACGAGGCAGGATACCTCCGTGTTTACGATATCACCACGCCCGAGGAGATCGTGACCTTCCTTTATGAAAACGGCATTTGCGTGACCGAGATCAAAACCGATAAGATCGGTCTTGAAGAATACTACATTGATTTGATGAAGGAGGGCAAATAAGATGGAAAGCAAGGTAAAATTTGAGACGTTCGGTGCTTTCAAGCGCATCAAAAGCATGTTAACGGTAGATCTGAGAAGAATGTTCAGATCCAGACTGTTTTACATCATCATTGCCACCGCTCTTTTGGTTCCCGTGATCATGACCGTGATGCTGACGATGATGGACGGACAGGAAACGGTCAATCAGCAAACAGGTGAGGTAACGGTGATGGAAGGACCCGAGAGCGTTTGGGAATCCATCGGAACGCTGCCCACCGATGCTCCCGCAACGTCTGATCCGGCAGCCATGGGCGGAGCGGCAGCCATGGGAGACATGGACGTGATGGCGATGTGTAACATCAACATGGCATTCATGGGCGTTTGTGTGTTCGTATGCCTCTTTATTTCCGATGATTTCAGAAGCGGATATGCAAAGAATCTCTTTACCGTCCGTGCAAAAAAAGGAGACTACGTCATCTCCAAAACGGTGGCAGGATTTATTTGCGGTGCACTGATGCTGGTGGCGTATTTCATAGGCGCTATGCTGGGCGGTGCCATCACGGGGCTTTCTTTTGCTCTTGGCACGCTGACGGTAGCAAACGTGGTGATGTGTATGCTTGCAAAGATCTTTTTGATGCTGGTGTTCGTCTCCATCTTCACTCTTATCAGTGTGGCGGCAAAGCAAAAGGCTTGGCTTTCCATCTGCGGCTCGTTGGGCGGCGGAATGCTTCTCTTTATGATGGTGGGCTTGATCACCCCCCTCCAATCCACCCTCATCAACGTGGCTCTCTGTTTGGCAGGCGGCGCCATGTTCGCTTGCGGCTTGGGGGCTATCAGTAGGGTCGTGCTGAAAAAGACAAGCTTGGTATAAAAATTAGGACAGGGCAATCCAACAATGCGATTGCCTTGTTTTTTAAAAAAACCTCAAATGCAAACAAAATTTTAACATTTCTGTGC
>JAFTMU010000217.1 GCA_017452215.1 Clostridia bacterium | reverse complement strand
CGTGGAAGGAGAATGCCGAGAAATCGGCGATGGAGCCCACGGGTCTTCCCTTGTAGGATGCGCCGAGAGCGTGGGCGGTATCCGCAAGGACCGCCACTCTGCCTATTGCCTCCTGAAGAGGGTTTGAGGGCTTGAAAAGTCCCTTTTTGGCATTTACTATTTCAATAACTTTGTCATAATCGCAGGGCACTCCCGCAAGATCCACGGGAATTACCGCCTTGGTGCGCTCGGTTATTGCCGCCTCAAGTGCGTCGTAGTCCATTTCGAAGCTGTCCTTTTGCGTATCGATCAGAACTATTTTTGCACCCACGTGATCAATTACCGATGCAGTTGCCGTATATGTATAAGCACAGGTTATTACTTCGTCTCCCGCCCCGATACCGAGAAGCCTGAGAGCAAGCTCCGCACAAGCGGTCTGGGAGTTCAGACAAACGCTTTTTGGGGCACCTACAACTGTGCTATCTGTCTTTCAAATTCCTTCGTTCTCGGACCCGTCGTGATCCATCCCGAGCGAAGTGCCGAAACGACTTCCTCTATTTCAAGCTCCGTAATATTGGGAGGAGAAAAGGAAATCTCCATTTTTTCTTTCATTGCTGTGACCATTCCCTTTTTAGTTCACTTGAATTTTGCGGCGTTTTGCCAAAGGCAAATTTGCATCTTGTTTTTATGCAGAAGCCACAAAACGGTTGTCCGAAAATCATTTTCAAACTCGGACCCCCAAAAGTGCATACGCACCCTTATATCATTACTATTATAGCACAATACTTTCAGCGTGTCAAGAGAAACGGTGTTTTTTGTTTTATATTCCGACATTCTTTTTGTTTTGGATAAAAATATCCGTTTTTTGCCAAAATAACGTTTGAAATCACTCCTTGGTATTTACAAACCGCACATGCGCATAATACGGACAAGAAGAAAACACAGCAAAACAAAAAAGCACTGCAAAAAATGTCAAATTATTTATGATTTTTGTTTACATTTAGGTATTGCCATAAGGCAAAATCTGTAGTATAATTTAGTTGTTGAGATTTTACGTTCTATTGATGAAAGGATGCTCTAAGGAGCAGATGGTTATAAATGAAGATGAAAAAGAAAGCTGCAGGATTTTTGGCTCTGTTTTTGGCGCTTGTTTCGCTGTTTACCTACACGGCGTGCAACAGGGGCAACAATCAGCCCGACAAGCCCATTGAGCTTGTTACCACAAATCCCTTTACCACTCCCGATATCACCACGGGCGGCAATCCTCCCGTAAATCCTCCGCAAGTAGGCGACGGTCATCCCAAGGAGGGCGACATCGTCATAAGCGAGGTCATGGTATCCAACAACTCAACAAACAAGGACTTTTTCGGCGAATATTCCGACTGGATCGAGATTTACAACGCCTCCGAAAGCAAGCTCTCCCTTGATAAGTGCTATCTTTCCGACAATCCCGACAAGCCTGCCAAGTTTGAGCTTCCCGACGTTATCATGGAGCCCGGTCAGTATCTTCTCGTTTACGCCTCCGACAAGGAGGTCGTTGCCGAAAACGGCGAGCTTCACGCAAAATTCAAGCTCAGCGCAGGCGAGACCGTTTGCCTCACCTACAAGGATCTGACTGTATCCT